>JBFGZE010000054.1:0-22435 GCA_041586955.1 Bacteriovoracaceae bacterium | reverse complement strand
TTTGGGGTTCCAGAGGGGTCTTCAGTCATTCTTAAATAAACGATATAATTATTGGCATGAGCATAACTGAGTGCTTCGGAAATATTACCGACAGTGACCCCAGGTCCTGAGCAAGTAGTAGCGTAATCTAATTCTAAATTAAACACGCCATTTGAAAGTGGTACGGTGTTTTTAGTCAGAGAGCAGTATTGAGTGGCATTAATATAAATGTCAAATTGAAGATTAACGGGACCTGTAAGAGGTGCGCCATCTGAAGGATTCACGATCCGTCCAGAATAGCTGATCTTTTCATCAGCATAAATACTGGTTGTAAATAATAAGCTGCCAAATAATATCAATTTTAGCATTTTCATTTTAATTCCCGTTGCTTATACGCACTATAGTAATTTTATCGGATTATTGGGCCAAAAGTTTGAGTGAACTCTAGTTATCAATGGTTTTAAGGGGTTATGTTCATTTTGAAAAACGGATAGAAAGGACCTGAAATGAAAAATCGACTAATTTTTGGGCCAGTTGTTTCAACTTAAATTAGGGCCGGAAAGATTATCGCAATTAGGATTACTTATTTTCCCGCGATACTCTTATTGCGTTAATTGGTTATAGTGAACATTCCTGATTCTATAACCCGATTATCGTAGGGATCGCCAGGAGTAGAGTCGTAGACCCCACCCTGATAGCCGGTAAAGCTTCCTGTAAATTCCATCTCGCCACTACCAGAAATAGGAACATTACCAGGGGTGCTCCAGTTGGTATAATCGAAATCCTTTAAAATAACATTTGTCGTATTACAGGAATATTTATCATAATCCAGTGTGACATCATTCACCATAACCGAGACTAAATAATTATCACCATAGGCAAAGGTATTCTTACCACGGTAATAATCGCCTTTGCTAATTGGTCCCGCCTCTGTGGACAAATCGACCAAATCTTTACTGGCATCACCATCGAGGTCCATACCAAAGGTGGCAAAGGGGTAGGTGAAAACAATATCGTTACCAGGAGCTTGTGGCCCTTGGTTGGAGTCCGCTGCACAGTTGGTCAGATCTGTTCCTGGAACATCTGTCCCCGGTGTTGTTGCCGATCCAGGAATATTGAGCAGCCAATAATAAAAATTAGTCGCGCCAAAATCTGTCGAGGTCACTTCATATTGTTTGAGATATTCAGTTGATTGTAAATAACGGGTCGATGTTACATTGAGGTCTGGCGCATTTTCGTCGATCGTAAAAGAGATATCTGTCGGCACAGTTGGTAGACCTTCAATATTTTTGGCATAAAAGGAAAGACAAAAATTTTCAGGACCTGGAGGAGTTGATCCTAAATTAAAGGCCCCTGAATAAAGAGTACCACCAGATACTGGGTCGCACATAGAAGTGCCACAGTCATTAGGTTGAATACAATAATAGGCCGATCCAGGACCTGACATCGTTAAAGTAATGAGCGGGTCATATTTATAAGTACCTGGGTTTTTATCCGCTGCCACAGTTATTGGAGGCATTGGAGGTGGTGCACTGGATGATTCTTCCCCTGAACTTTCTCCGCTGCCCGCATTTGCTTCTTCTTCGCCTCCGCTTCCCCCACCGGCACCGCCACTAATTCCGTCATCTACTTTTTCACTTTCTTTTTCATTGTCTTCATTTTCACTTTCACTTTCACTTTCACTTTCACTTTCGTTTTTATTTTCTGGGGCCTCGTCATTCCCTCCATTTTTGTTACGACTATTAATTCCCTTTTTCTTTAAATTTTTAGGAGTCGTCTTTCCCGTGAATGGTCGAGCTGAATCAATTGGCTCGAGTCCATCATCTTCTACATTATTATAGGGTTCTTCCTCTACTTCGTTATCTATCCCATTATGAGCATTCTTAATTTTTAAGGAGGGAGGAGGCTCCATATCTAATTCATCCAAGGAGTCAGGGTTGCGATCGCTATCAGCGAGAAATTCTTCTGGAGAAATATTTTCGTAGAGCTCATTGCCAGAATCAGAAACCACACCACTCACCAAATAGGTGAGCCCAACTATCACGCTAAACACCAAAAGTGGGGCGGATAAGGATTTGAGGATTTCTTTCATTGTCTTTTTCTCCGAAAACAATTTCGGTTTAATTTATCTCTTACTTGAGTGCTATTGTACGGCTTGTCGTTGAATGCGCCGAATCTACACATAAATTAAGCACTTAGAGAATTTTTATTGAGGGCCAAGTGCCAATTTTTAGGGCCTTTTTGGGCCCTAATAGTCGCTATTAGGGATTTTGATGGTTTCATTTTGTCCTCGATTTTGGTCAAGTCACGGAAAGTGGGTGTTTAAAGTTTTGGCATTAAATATGCTTATTAATTAGACAAGAGCGTCCTAGGAAGGGGCCAAAACAAGACAAAGGCCAGGAAGGCCGATGATCAGGAGGTCATTATGGATCAAGAACACATTCACCATTTTAAGGAATTATTTCTCGACATGAAAAAAAATTATGATTGGGAGAGCAATTGGGAAGAAGTTCATGCGCTGAAGGCCGCCTCTGGTGATGACGCCGACCGGGCCTGGGACAATAAAAATCGAGAATTAATTCTCAAGATCAAGTCGCGGGAAAAAAAGTTTATTATTAAGGTTGACCGCTCTCTTGAACGTATTGAAAATGGTAGCTTTGGGCTTTGTTTAGAATGTGACGATGATATTGACCTGCAGAGACTTTACGCGCGGCCAACGGCGGATCTTTGTATCAACTGCAAAGAAGAACAAGAAAATAAAGAGGGGCATATTCTTTATGAAAATCGCTCTCAAACGATAGGTAAGGAGATCAACTTTGCCAAAGTTATTCCTTTGAGAAAAAGTGATCACTTTAACCCCACTGAAGGCAGAGTCATTCAGCTTAATGATCACCAATAATTCAATCAACCTCGTGATAGACTTATGAGGTCTCAAGCTTTACTTGGGGCCTCATCATTTATTTTTATAGTTCGGACTTCCTATTCTCCACCCAAACCTAGAAATAGGAGTGAGAAATAATTTGTTTCTGCAAAAACCTTAGAGGGGGAAATAATTGTCGAGAACTTGACCCAATTCGATCAGGGGGAGGCCGATGATGGCATTAAAATCACTAGTGTCGACTTTTTCAAAAAGGCGGATGCCAAGTGATTCAATCTTGTAGCTACCTGCACATTTTAACGGTTTTTCTTTATTCACATAATCACTAATTTGTTTTTCACTTAAGCTTTTCATGGTGAGTTTTGTGGTATTGAGAAATTGATACTCCTTTTCTGGCGTCAGCACAGTCACAGCAGTTAAGAGCGTATGAGTTTTGCCTGCCATCAAAGATAATTGTTCGATGGCCCTGTCAATGGTTATCGGTTTTCCCAAAATATGAGACTCTAGGGCGGCCACTTGATCTGAGCCGATGATAATAGCATTTGGGCGTTTTCTTTGCACCGCTAAGGCCTTTTCTTGTGATAACTTTAGGGCCAATTGGTCAGGTAAAAGGTTTTGGGAGTGAAATGCTTCTTCGTTAACTTCCGGCGCCATTGCGATAAAGGGAATATTAAGTTGTTCTAATAATTGTTGGCGGAAAATTGAAGTGGAGGCGAGAATAAGATTCATCGTTTTAGGCCTTATGTTAATTTTTTTCTAACGTCTTAAAATTTAGGCCCATTGTCAATAATGGGTATTAAACTAAATCATATAGAAAATTAATCTTTGCCTATTTAGCTCTCTACAAGTTTATATCCTTAAAATATTTGTAAAAATAACAACCCAGGCCAAACCTTGGGGCCAACACTTCGCTCAGTAGAAAATATTAAAAGACTCAAATGAATTTATGGTATGGTCCCTTGCAAAAAGGATGGCCTTATGGAGTTGCGCTTTACTCATATCAATTTCCCGGTTCTCGATATCGAAGAAAGTTTAGAGTTTTATCGCAAATGGTTACATTTGGAAGTGCAATTGGACCGTAGGCCGAAAGGCGACACCGTATGGTTGACGACGCCAGAGCAGCATAAATTGGGGATACCCGATTTTGTTTTTGTCATCTATGAGGGAAACATTTCGCGTAAGGATCATTTTGGATTCCAGGTGGATAGTCGCGAGCATCTCAATGCTTTAGCGGAAGAGGCCGAGGAGGCGGGGATCCTGGTTTATGGAGTAACAGATCTAGGGGCCGACGTTGGAAGCTTTATCCAAATTCGCGATCCTAGCGGTCACATATGGGAGTACACTTATGGCCAAGATCTTAAGGGGCTCTAATTTTTAAGACTTCCTATAAGGCCTTATAACATTGGCCAAATACCATTTGGGTGATGAATGACCGCGAAAGTTTAAATAAAAAGGCCTCCAAACTGGAGGCCTTTTATAAAAATAAATTTAAATTTAAATTTCATTAGAGGTCAGAGGCCAAGCACGATTTAATAGCAGCAGTTAATTCGGTTGAGGTGGCGATTAACGTGCCACTATTGGCACCAGAGCCATTCCAAGAACTACAGCCACCGTTAGTGTGAATACCAACAATTTCATTTGTGGCCTCAAGAATGACAGATGAGCCAGAATTTCCACCCATAGTATCGGCATTATACTGAAAAGAAGTCCCTCGGCTTATTTGAGTGATATCTCCCGTATGAGTTTGTTGCGCTAAATTTCTTTCAGGATCTTTGCGATCAAGGCCATATCCTGTTATCCGCACAGTGTCTCCAGCAGTAGGTCCATCAAAATTGACGTTATAAAAGCCTTGAACATCACCAGGGAATTGACCAGTAATAGTATTGGCCTTCACTTTGAAAACCGCCCAGTCTTGACCGATACCTTCGTATTTATGAGTGATAGTTGCTTTGTCGATGTCGTAAATATCTTCAGGAATAGGATGTTGAATACGACCATTTTTAGACGGGGGAGTATTAAACTCTGCGACGCCGAGAACGCTCATGCAATGGCCTGCAGAAATAGCACAACTTTTACTAATCATTGTGATTGTACAGCCACCAGTTCCTTGTCTATTTTCTAAAGCTCTTGCAACTTTCAGATTGCGAGAAGGGACGCGGTCATCTTGACCACAGATACTTTTTTCATAACCAGCGTGAAGTTGAGATAGGCCGCTAATGAGCACTAAACTGGTAATTGCCGTCTTAATCATCCTTCTTCCTCCTTGAAGTTTGAACCATTAATGATATCTAGGAATGTAGAGATTTGTATACTTACAACTTCTGACAAGTATTAGTGATCACTTAAAACTTAAGTTTGGTGTGGATAGAAAAGAGGGCCTAGAGAAGAGGCCCTCTTTAAGGTTTATTGATTTATTTGACGTCCCAAATTTTCCCTGAAAAGAGCAAATCTTTTACTGTGCTTGGACCTTTCTTTTCTTTAATCGCATTGATTTGCATATGCATTGCTGAGTCGTAAGTCTCGAGCATATTGCGGTTGAAAATCCCCATGGGAACTGGGAAGTCAGGGCCTTGAAGGTTGGCGAGCATGAAGTGAATCATTGGATTATTTTCATCGTGCACTAAGAGATCGCCTTCACCAATACCATTTTCGCCTAAAGTGACAACTTTGGGTGTGGCACCATCAAGAACAATACCTTTATTTTTCTCTTTGCCAAAGATCATGGGTTTACCATGTTCAAGGAAGATAACGTAATCATCACGGGTTTTACGGTTTGTATAAAGCTCGTGAACTTTATCGTTAAAAATCACACAATTTTGAAAAACTTCAATGAGTGAAACACCTGGATGCTTTTCTGCTGCTAGCATGACTTCTTGCATATGTTTAGGGTCTGTGTCCATTGTTCGGGCGTAGAAAGTTGTTCCCGCACCAAGGGCCAGGCGCGCTGGTTGGAAAGGGTGATCAATTGAGCCATAAGGCGATGATTTCGTGACAATCCCTTCTCTAGAAGTGGGGGAGTATTGGCCTTTTGTTAGGCCATAAATCTCGTTATTAAAAAGAATAATATTAAGATTAACATTTCTTCTTAATACGTGGATTAAATGGTTACCACCAATGGAGAGACCATCACCATCGCCAGTAATGACCCAGACCGAAAGGTCAGGCTTATGGGCCTTAAGGCCAGAGGCGAATGCTGGAGCACGGCCATGGATGGTATGGAGGCCATAGGTGTTCATATAATAGGGAAAACGTGATGAGCAACCGATCCCTGAAATGAAAACGGTATCTTCTTTCTTTTTCCCGGTCTTAGTCATGGCCATTTGAACGGCATTAAGAATCGCATAGTCCCCACAACCTGGGCACCAACGAACTTCTTGATCTGAGACAAAATCTTTTTTCTTATAGACTGGAGTTTCTGACATAATTTTTTCCTTCTTTTTAAGCTTCAAGCTCTTTTTTCATCATACCGACTAGTTCAGAAATCTTAAAAGGAAGACCTTGAACTTTATTATAACCCTTCGCCTTGAAGCCAAAGCGAGCATTGAGAATATCCTTCATTTGTCCGGAGTTTAATTCCGCGACAACAATTTTATTAAAATTGCTCATGAGGGCCTCTACGTTTTTTGGCATAGGGTTGATATAACGAAGATGCATTAGACTGACTTTGTGACCTTCTTTTCTCATTTCCTCAACGGCCATATGAGTGGCACCATAGGTTCCACCCCAAGAGACGAGAAGGAGGTCACCCTTATCATCACCTTCTAATTCCTGAAGAGGAATATTATCAGCGACGTTGGCCACCTTTTGCGCACGGATATGAGTCATTTCTTCGTGATTGCTTGGGTCGTATGAGACATTTCCTGATCCTACTTGTTTTTCAAGGCCACCGAGACGGTGCTCGTAGCCTGGGAGTCCTGGAATTGGCCATGCTTTTCGAGTGAGATTGTCTTCACGATCATAGGCCAAGAATGTTTCACCTTCACTCAGTCCTTCAGCAGGGATGCGGTGCTTGATTGCCGGGTATTCGGCATCGACGTCCTTAGGTAGTCTCCAAGGTTCTGTACCATTGGCAATATAGCCATCAGAAAGTAGCACGACAGGAGTCATATGCTCGAGAGTTAAACGGCAAGCTTCATAGGCCATATGAAAACAATCATTAGGACGGCTGGCCGCTATAACAATCATAGGGGCTTCACCATTACGGCCATACATCGCTTGGAAAAGGTCTGATTGTTCTGTTTTTGTGGGCAGACCAGTTGAAGGCCCACCACGTTGAATATTAACAATGACTAATGGTAATTCGTACATCATAGCAAGGCCCATGGCCTCACCTTTGAGAGCGATCCCTGGCCCAGAGCTGGTGGTTAGGGATAAGGCACCGCCAAAAGAAGCGCCAATAGCGGAACAAATCCCAGCGATTTCATCTTCTGCTTGGAATGTTCTCACTCCTAAGTTCTTATACTTTGATAATTCATGGAGAATATCAGTGGCCGGGGTAATAGGGTAGGAGCCAAGAAAGAGCTCTAGACCTGCTGACTCAGCACCTTTAAGCATTCCCCAGGCAATACCAGTGTTGCCGTTGATTTGGCGGTATTGGCCAGCAGTAATTTTAGCGGCGGGAACGCTATAAGTTGAAACGGTGGCCTCAAGAGTTTCGGCAAAATTGCGTCCGGACTTTAAGGCCATGCTATTGGCCTCAACTAGGACTGGTTTTTTTGCAAACTTGTCCTTAATCCAATCGAGGGTGGGTTCTAATTGACGAGAGAACATATGGTAAGTCATACCGAGCGCGTAAAAGTTTTTACAACGGGCCTTAGACTTATTATCGAGTTCAAGATCTTTAAGAGTTTCTGTTGTTTGGCCAGTAATATTGGCCTTGATCACTTGGTAGCCATCTAGGTCATGACTTTCAAGTGGATTATAATCATAACCAGCTTTTTCAATATTGCGCTCATTAAAGGCATCCATATTGAGGATAACAACGCCACCTTTTTTAACAGCGCTAAGGTTGGCCTTGAGGGCAGCAGGGTTCATTGCAACGAGAACAAAGGGCTCATCACCTGGAGTATTAATCTCAGTGGCGCCAATATTAACTTGGAAGCCAGAGACGCCAGCAACCGTACCCGCGGGGGCGCGAATTTCAGCTGGGAAGTCGGGAAAAGTCGAAATGTCATTTCCCATCATTGCTGATGTATCGGAAAATTGGGTACCTGTTAATTGCATCCCATCACCAGAGTCACCGGAGAAGCGGATGACGACGCTTTCAAGTTCTTTCATTTACTCAATCCTTGCTACTTGTACTGCTTAAAAAGTTTGCGTTATTAGTCACTTACTAATTTACGCCAATTTTAAAGGATTGCCACTATAAAACATTGAAAAAAAGGATAAATTTGGAGAATAACGCCCTTCCTCAATTTTGAAGAAGGGCGTCAATTATTTACAGAACGAGATTGGATAATTCTTGGACTAGGTCTTGGCTGCGCTTTAAGAATTGATTACGCTTTTCTTCTTTAAGGCCTTCACTGGCGATACCTGCTAGATCTTGTACATGTTGACACATTTGGTTGACCAGATTCTCGTGACCACCCTTTTCGTGGATTTTCAGGGCATTTTTGATCAAACCATTGGCCGGGTTGATGACCAAAGTTTTCTTGATTGGAAAAGTTTGGTTTTGCCCCATACTTTGGGCCATTTTAGCAAAGCGCTTCATTTGCTCATCAACCTTATAATAAGCACAAGTGAGCCCAGTTGCATTTTTCTGGATTTCCACTTCTGGCCGCTCGGTTTCTTCTGTTATTTCGGTCTTAATAAGGCCTTCAAATAACTCTTTCACTTTAATATCTTCTTCATTGGTCGTTTCACCCTCGAAAATATTGCCGTATTCTGAATCGACGGAGGCAAAGGAAATTTGTTGATCTCCTTGTTTTTTGCTTTCGACGTGCTGCATGAAGTGGGGGTCAATATGGTCATCCATTTCAAGAGACTGAATTCCGGCTTCCAATAATTCCTGGCGTAATTGGCCTGAAGACTTTCCTTGTTCGATATAGAGGACTTTGTCTTTGAGTTTTTCTTTAAAATTCTCTGGCACACTTTCAAAATATTCTGGCAACGTCATATATTGTTCGGAAGTGTTTTTGAAAACAATGCGATCACGCATCAGCTCGTCAAATTTAGGATCACTAACACACCCGTATTTGACAAACATTCCTGAGTCGGCCCAAACTTGCTCATATTTTTCACGGTTATTTTTAAAAAGTTTTTTCAAGGCCTCGGCCACTTTTTTAACTACGTAATTAGAGATTCGGCGGATATTAGGGTCACCCTGAAGTGAGGAACGCGAGACATTGAGTGGGATATCAGTGCTGTCAATGGTCCCCTTTAGAAGTGAGAGAAAGTCGGGAATAACATTTTTGACATTGTCAGAGACAAAGACCTGACGAGAGTAAAGTTTGATATTATTTTCTTTAAAGGCCATCTTTTGGTTAATCTTTGGGAAGTAAAGAATACCTTCTAAAGTAAAAGGGTGATCAACTTTAAGGTGTAACCAAAAAAGCGGCTCTGGATCCATGGGGTAAAGTTCACGGTAAAAGTTGATATAATCTTCATCCTTTAATGTCGTCGGGTCTTGGCGCCAGAGAGGCTCTGTATTATTAATAATGGAAGGGGCGGGGGCCACTGCTTCGGCGCTCTCGTCAATTGTCCCATCTTCTTTTTTAGGTTTTTCTGCTTTTTTCTCCCAGTCAATGACTCCGATTGAATAGGGCATAAAGTCACAGAATTTTTTTAAAGTATCTGATAATTTAAACTCGCTTAAAAACTCAGTATTTTCTTCGTTGATATAAAGAGTAATAGTCGTCCCAACTTCAGATTTTGTGGATTCGGAAAAAACATAATCAGTTTCACCTTCACAAGTCCATTTGGTTGGCTTGGCACCTTCTGTCATAGAGAGTGTTTCGACCTCTACTTTATCTGCCACCATAAAAGAGGAGTAAAAACCAAGACCAAATTTACCAATAATATCGGCGCCGTTTTCAGACTCCACCTTTTTCATGTTTTGAACGAATTCTTCAGCGCCGGAAAAGGCCAATTGAGCGATATATTTTTCGACTTCTTCTTCAGACATCCCGATACCATTATCGGAGATGGTAATGATTTTTTTACTTTTATCGACGCCAACAGTAATAGAGCCAGTCGGTATCTCTTGGTTGAGGGTACGGGCGTATGTCGCCCTTTTGGTGATTGCATCTGTGGCATTGGCCACTAGTTCACGCAAAAAGATATCATGCTCAGAATAGAGCCACTTTTTAATAATGGGGAAGATATCAGCGGTATGGACAGAAATGGTACCTTTTCTTTCAGTCATGGTGTCAAACTCCTTTAATATTTAACTTACATCAAAATATGGGTCCTAATATTTACCCGTCAAGGGCCAGAGCATAGACTAAAGAAAAAAATTTGGGTAATGTGACAATTATTGACGAGTCGTTGTGCTGTGTGTCGTCTGACGGTCAGGAGTTAATAGCGTGAAGGAAGTGGTTATTCTCTCAACTGGGGGAACTATTGAAAAATCTTATAATGAATTTGATGGCTCCTTGAGCAATCAAGGGACAATTATCCAAAAAGAAATTGTGGATCAATTGCGCTTGCCTTATACCAAGGTCACCCTCATTGGCCTTTTCGCCAAAGATTCACTTCATTTGACAGACTATGACCGTATCCTATTGATGAAAAGCATTAAGTTACAGTTGGAAAAGAATTGCCCCATCATTATTTTACACGGTACTGACACTATGGCGAAGTCGGCCAAGGCGGCCTTTGATACTTTCAAGGATTTATCAGTCCCCATTGTCTTTACGGGAGCGATGAAGCCTCTTGGGTTCACTGATTCCGATGCCTACCAAAATGTTACTGAAGCATTAATCGCGAGTAAAATTTTGGCACCTGGTGTCTATATTTCTTTTCATAACGAAATTTTTCCTTTGCCCCATGTTCGTAAAAATCCTGAAAAACGGACATTTGAAATTACCCAGGATTCATAATGAACAAAATGACACCATTAAAAGAATTAAAAAACATTTTATCGATGGGTGGCCTATTTTTGAGAGCTCAGGGGATGAGACTGATTCCCTATGGAGTGCTCTTGATGGCCTGTAATTGGGGTGGTGTCTACCTAGAGGAAGTGATTGGCAAGCAGCAGGGTGAGAACCCCTTGTCATGGTATTTTTTATTGGGACTTTGTACTTTATGGGTTCAATTATCTTTTTTGGTTTTTCATAAGGGAATTAAGAATGGTGAGGGGTTTTTGCCTGTCGGTGTGACTTTAAAAAAAGCGACCAGGTTTCTGCCTCGTTATTTCCTTTATACTCTGGCCTATTATTTAATTGGTGGTGGGCTGTTGATTCTTATTATCCCAGGGCTTTACTTCTTAATCGTCCACCAATTTGTGCCTTTATACGCTCTTTATCCCCAGCAAACGAACGATAATTTTTTTACAGAGGGACGTAAATTAATTCGTGGCCACTTTTTTACCGCCGTGGGGTTTTCTCTTTTAATTATTCCCTTCATTGTCGGTGAAATTGGAACAAATCTTATTGCTCATGAAGAAATACGGTGGCCAGTCAAGCTTCTTACGGGTGTGGTAATGGCGAGCTTACAACTCTTTGTTGTAACGAGTTTAGTGGAATGGTTTCTTTTATTAAGGGAAGAAAAAAAGGGAGAATTCTCTTCTCCCTAAAGTCATTAACGGCAAAAATAATCGAAGCGATTCCAATAACGATTGCAGATATTGAATGAATTATGACAATCTCTGTCGTTATTGAAGCGGACCTTTCCTTGACGGCAGTATCGCATGCCACCATCTTCAACATGAACAGTGAATTCTCCCTCTTCAATGGTATCACCATCCTTTTTCATGGAATAGCGAATTTCATTCTCACCGATATAGAGAAGTGCTCTTTGAGTTAGAGTATTGATCCACAGGTTGAATCTTTTACTGCTTTTATTGTGACGAGTGCTGTATGCAGATTTTTTAGTGCGAGTTTCTCCAAGGTCGTTGGTATTGGATAAAACCACTTCATCGGCATCAATATCACCGTCGAATACGAAATGATCACGGGGCACCGGGGAAAGGCGGCCTGCACGGCAAATATGCATTCGTGTGCTGCGTGGGCAATAGGCCCAAACTCTACCTTGGAATCTATTGGCGGTAAAAATATCGCCGCTAGAAAATCCGGTATTACCTTCCGCAATGACGAGAGGGGAACTTAAAAAAAGGCCGATTAAGGCGATTAATCTAATCATAAAGGTGGCTCCTTCCATGGTGTTTTTCATATTTTAGAGGCATTGAAAGCGATTGGTAAAGCAATCGCCTCAAATAATTGGCAATTATTCTCAAGACGATGGCCCCTCCTTAGAGGAAAAATACCTTTAAGTAATTAAAAAAATAGAACGCTATAAAACCAAGAGAATTAGGTGGATATTTGGAATTTGATTCGAGTTAAAATGAGTGAGGCCCTATTTTTTAAGGGATTTAGAACAATTGACCGATAATTAAGAAGAAGAGAATATTGAGGAGATCAGTTGAGAACACCGCAGAATAAGAAAGGCCAAGCTTACCGATTAAGACCAAGTGTGGTTTTATTGACCGTTTGGTGTCTTTTTTTTGGTTCATGTGTTCAAAACGGAAGTCCACGTACTAAACGCACCAGCGATGGTCTCGCTCAGGACGCGGAATCAGGTGGTAGCGGGAGTGGTGTTGGATCCGGTGCTGGCCCGAGTGGTGGTGTTATTGGTAGTGCTCTTGATGATATACTAAATAATGGCAAGGCCGAAATTCGTCATATTATCGACCCCTTCGATGGCACCTATAAAACGAAGGTAAGTATTCCCAAAAACTTTAGTGGTATTCTCTATTTATCAGGACTCAATGTCACTTCTCTGTCAAATCGTTTGGTGTCAGTTCGCTTTCGTTTTGGCCGTGAGAAAGAAGAATTGATTTTACCGGCGTCTATTGGTCGCGCTCCCGGTATTACACCACAAACAGATATCGAAGTCGTTCGTATTGATATGTATAATAAGCCTTTTGAAGATATGCGATTATTTTATGATCTCTATGATTATAATAATTACGATTCGGATGGTGATGGCGTCGAAGAAGGAACACCAGTGAGTGACCCACGCCATACGGGTTTATACTGCCGTGGTTTAAATCTTGATGATGATCCTACTTTTGAAGCGACCGCTTCGAATAGTACCTGTGATGCTGCCGGTGAAGTTTGTTATTATTCTTACGCCAAGTTGGTCGACTCTGGTCTCTATGATCCGTTGGGAATCGCGCTTAATCCTAGTGAGCCTCAAATTGAATTGGGCAGTAGTGGTTATGGTAGCGATACGTCGACCCAGAATTTAGCGAAATGTCTACCTGATTCGCCAAATCAAACTTATGTCAGTAGTTCATTAGACCTGACCTCTGCACTGGTCGCCGATATCGATTATGGAACAGTCCTTGGCCTAACCACTGATTCTTCAGACGCGATCACAACTTTTGAGATTGATGGTGGAGGATCTTACGATTCAAAATATACGTATTATGGGCCTTATCGTCCTGATGGCCGCAATTATTGGCAAGTATCTTCAGATGCCCTTTTTCACGATCCTGGGACACCGACAATTCCTACAGGCCTATTCCGGGGGGTCCTTGGTAATGCTCCTGTCCCTACCATCGCTGATCCTAACTTAAAAGCGATGGCCGGTTATCAAAGTTACTTATTCCCACGTGCCGGAAAAATGGATTTATCAGTTGGTATTGACCATTTTTCTTCGACGACTGCCATCGCAACTTCTCGCTCGATGACTAGCTTAGCGGCGAGTGGAGAAAGTGATTGGGTTGATGGTTGTAATATTCGTCGCAATACTTATGATTCCTATAATAATGAGACTATTGCTAGTTGTAATGTGACGGCGACAATTGAGCTTATTGCCATTGATCAAGTATCCGGTGAAATCACAACCTTGGCCTCTACTGATGAGATTAAATTACAATTATTACGATCTAGCTTAACGGATTATCAAGGTCAAGAGGTTCTCTTTACCGCGATGAAAACATGCACAAGCTCAAATGCTTGTGGTTCCAATGAGTGCTGCTTTAATTCTCGTTGTTGGTCGAAGGAGTTAGTGTCCCAATGTATTGAGGACGCACCCGTCGTTGGTAATTTAGGAGTAGGGGAAAGCTGTTCTTCTGATTATCAATGCTCAAGCTTTTGCTGTAACGGTGGTACTGGTAAATGTTCGGTTCATCTTAACTCCAATGAGCAGCAGGTTCTTTGCAGCAAAGGCCCAGGTCAAAGCTGCGTGTCCAAAGAATTTTGTCGCAAGGAATATGTGAATAAATGCTTCATTGTCAAAACAGGATTTAACGGCCAAGGTCAAGTGACTTGTGCCCGTCAATGTTACCCCGTACCTACTTATGGTGATTGTCTGGCCGGGGTTTGTCAGCCTCCAGTTGTTCCAACTCCTCCAGAGTTTGATCCTAATAATCCCGATTGTTCAGAAGCAATTGATCCCCCTACCAGTTTCGAGTAATTTATTTGAAAACCATAACTTTATTTTTCTTCATCAAAAATTGATATTGCATTGTTTTTTGTAGGAGTTAAATTTTCTTAAACTGCCTTTTAGCTTTTCTTAAGTATGGAGTTAATATTTTTTAAGTGTGAAAATGTTAACCTCCTCTTGAGTCAGTCGTAGAACAGGATGGCGCATTTTTCAAACGTGTTCTTATTATTTAATTTCGTTATTTAACAATGATTAAAACCTCCAGCAAAAAATCCATTCTAAAATAGGTGGTGTCTTGAATGGTAATTCATATTACGATTGGAAAAGCAATGAATCATTTGAGAGGAAAAGATGGGGCGAAAAACAGTATTGATGATAGATGATAATTTAGATCATTTAGAAGCCTATCGAGACGTTCTTTGTGAAGAATATGATGTCGCTATTACTCAATCCCCGGATGAGGCCATTAATCTGGGAATTAAAAATAATTACGATGTCATCTTGATCGATATTCATATGCCATTAAAAGACGGTTTTGAAGTTTTTAATGCCATTAAACAACACAATACAAAATCTTCATTTATTTTCATTACAGGTTATAGTGACTTAAATTTTGTCGATGCTCATAATGCAGGAATTGATGATATTATTAAAAAACCAATTGGGCCCGCGGCGCTTAAAATGCTCTTAAAGAATCGAATTCAACAAAAGAAAAACAAAAATGGCAATAATTCCGATTAGTCACTAATATGAGGCCTTTTTCTTTGCAAAGGATAAAAATCTCGATAATCTTATGTAATGGAATCTCAATCACAACATTTACTTCATTTAATGCAGGTCCGTATGCCCTTTGGTAAGCATAAAGGTCGCTTTATCGTGGACCTTCCCGAAACTTATTTAGTGTGGTTTGAATCACAGGGCTTTCCGGAAGGACAAATCGGACAATATTTACGAGAAGTCTACGAAATAAAGCTTAATGGCCTTGAATATCTTTTTCATGGGATTAGGAGGGCCCTATGAGTCAGGTTCTACTTTATATGAGACTCCAATATAAATTATTTTTATCCCTTCATTTTTTTTGTGTGTTACCGTTATTTTTAATTTATCAATTTTCGCCTTACCCTTTCGATAATCTTTATTTTTTATTTTTGGCCTTACTTTTATGTTTGCGCATTATCTTATTTAAGGATGATACTTATCTCGCTTCTTTGAAAAAGAGTGTTCCTACCGCTCTTGCTTCCGAATTGGGCAGAGTCCCTTCGAGTAGCGAAATCGTTGTGCGGGTTAAGGCCCATCTCGATTCAAGAGAATATATCTTTATGATTCCTGGGGTCTTGATTTTAGTGGTCGCGATTATCTTTGGTAAGCTCTAAAAACCAGCATCCTGGTTGAATTAGGGCCCATTCACCATTACAATATTGGCAAAGACAAGGAGCCTCTTAAAATGTCAATCCCCGAGTTGAAAGATAGTGTATTGGATCATATCGCCGTGGCCGTGAATAATTTGGATCAGGCGCAAAAAGTTTACGAGGATTTAGGATTTTCCTTTTCCCCTGAGAGAGAAATCGTGGAATCCCAAAAGGTGATAACGGCCTTTTGTCCTATTGATCAAAATGGGCATATTGAATTATTAGCGCCTTCCGAAGAGGATGGGCCAATTTATCAATTTTTACAAAAGAAGGGGCCAGGAATTCACCATCTCTGCTTTCGGGTGAAAGATGTCGAGAAAAAAAGCCTCGAACTTAAAGAAAAGGGCTATACCTTGATTAATGAGAGGCCGGTTGCTGGCGCAAATAATTGTCTCGTTAATTTTATTCACCCCAAATCGACAGGGGGGGTTCTCATTGAAATCTCACAGGTGAGGTCTAGCGATGAATAATCAATTTTATACCCCGCCACTAACTAAAGTTAATAAAACGATGATTATCGCCCTGGTTTCTCTTTTGGTTTTAAGTGGACTGATGGGGAAAATCGGCGGGATTAATTTAAGTTCCTGGTTTGGTTTATCGGCAGCTGGCCTGGCCTCTGGAAAGGTGTGGCAGGTTTTAACCTATGGGTTTTTACCCCACGGGCTGATGGACACCATTTTTAACTCTCTCATCTTATGGTTTATTGGTAGTGAGTTAGAAGGCCTTTGGGGGACAAAAAGATATATTAATTTTCTGGCGACTGTTCTTTTAGGTGCTGGAGCGGTTTATCTTCTTCTAGGTATGACAATTCTCTCAGGTACAGTCGTTTATGGCCTACCCCTCTCGGGCTGCTCAGGCCTGGCGTCGGCACTTTGTGTGGTTTATGGCGTTCTCAATCCTGAGCGTTCTATGTACTTTTTTCTTTTCCCTATTAAAGGGAAGTACTTTGTGATGATTCTTGTGGCCATGAGTCTTTATCAGGGTGTCTTTTCCCCTTTTGGTGTCTTTGCCTGGATTCAATTGGCCGCCATGGGGGCCGCTGTACTTTGGATGGTTTTTTTAACAAAAAGAGCGCAAAGGCAAAAGGCCCCGCGTAAGCGTAAGCGTGCCACTCATCTTCAGTTGATTAAAGATGAAGATGATGAAACGAAACCTCCGACTATCCATTAGGTCGATGGTAGGGCCAAGACGAATTGAGTGTTGGGATGATTATCGTTTAGGTAAAGTAACCCATTTTGATTTTTGATAATCTTTAAGCTGAGAGCAAGCCCTAAGCCTGTGCCTTCGGCCATCTTCTTTGTGGTAAAAAATGGCGAGAAGATATTTTTTTGGATATCCTTTGGAATTCCAGGCCCTGAGTCAGTCATTTTAAAAAGTACATGGGTGTCATTGGTATCAATAGTCAAGCGCACCCATTTTTTATCCAAATCTAGGATCGCCTGATAAGAGTTATTAATGAGATTTAATAAGACTTGAGAGATAAGAGTTCTATTCCCCTTGACTTTTTTATTGAGACTTCGGTCTTCAAGAATGAGCCCTATATTCTGGCGTTTGAGTCTCTCTCGCGTTAAGTTAACCAAGTCGACAAACAGCTCATTCGCCTTAAAATCTTTATTAAAGTCGGGGGCCTTATCATCATGTGCCAGTTTTAGCAGCGAGTTGACGATATTTTGAATACGAATACTCATTTGTTCAATATGGCGAATGTCTTTATTATTGATACCTTCATCAATAAGCTTTTCGACTACCAATTGGATGACATTAAGAGGATTATTGATTTCATGGGCGATGCCCGCAGAGATATGGCCAATCTCAGACATTTTTGCTGACTGAATGAGTTGGTTCTGGGTTTCTAATTGAGAGGTAATATCTCTAAAAATAATTATGCGGCCGCGAATCGGCACGGATCGGTGGGCCAGGGGTCTAAGTGAGAATTCTAGGGGGATTCGATCGCCTTTAGAGTTAAAAAAGAGGCCTCGATGATATTTTTCGGGTTCAAAAAATGTAAAGGGGTGGCCACCACTGCTGGATTTCCCTGCTCGGTCAAAATGAAGTATTTCTTGTATATGTAATTTAAAGGCGGGGATCTCATGAAGTCCCAATATTTTTTTCCCGGCCTGATTGACATATCCTATTTTGCCTTTTTCATTGAGGTAGCAAAGGCCTTCACTCATCATGTCCAGAATAATATGTTTTTCCAGAAGGGTTTTTTCCTCACGTCCTACTAATATACGCCGTAAGGCGACCAGGGCGATCAGGGCAATGGAGGTCGTTCCTAAAAGAATAAGATGGTGCAAGGTCTGGATGTCTCCTGCAGTCATATTATCGCTGGGATTATCAAATAACGGATTTGTTTGGGTGATATAAACACCGATAAAGGGGAGAATCATGCCGAAACGGAAAATATTTTTATATTCATGGGGAACAAATACAAAAGGGATTAAAGCTGCTGCATAAAATACCGGGACTGATAATTCTTTAGGATAACCGATGGCCCCTATGACTGGGGCGAGGGTTGCCGTGATAATAAAAAGTGAAAGAGAGAGTTTAAAATGACCCCAGCGGTAAAGGGCATAACTGATAAAAAGGCCGACGGAAACGATGAGACTAGAAACCCCGTTAAACCAATATTTATTGAGTCCTAGAAAGACAGAGATTATTAAACTCAAGAGTGCTGCAGTGAGTAGCACGAAGGTATAGAATTCGGGGGACTTGGGGTAGAAACCTTGTGACGCCATTTATTCTCCATCTATTTGAAAAAAAGTGCGTATATCCGAGCTCAACCTACCACTACCCATTCAAGGCGACAAATGATTATTTTTTAGGGGGGAGTTGTCAAGCTCGAGGTCCCATGTTAAATGTTGATGGTTAAAATATGAAATTGATTTTGTCATGGGAGCTTGAGAATGCGATTGAGTAATGCGTTAAACGAAAAGAAAATGGATCGTCGCCTGCGTGATAAATTATTGGCCGAAGGCAAATTGAATCATGAAGAAGTTAAAAAGCTTCTTGAAGAGCTTCCTGATGATTCTGAGAATATGACATGGACAGAAGTACGTCCTACTCAAGATTCCTAGCAATAGACTCTATTGAATAACAAATTTTGAGAAAAAGATTTCTTTGACTATGGGTTTTTCCCATAAAGTATTAATGCGCTTTTTAAGGCGACTTTCTAATAAAATTTTCCCTGAAATCGAATTGAGCTCAGTGGGTTGCATACGAGCGGCAATATCGATAAAGATGTCCTGAATAATGGCCTTTTCTTTCTCGATGCTCTCTGCTTGTTTATTTTTAAAAGGGACAAGGTGTGCCTGAAGATCCAGGAAGCGTAGACGGCTATTATTGCTGCGAATATTGATAATCATTTTATCGAGCTTGACCATATCACTCACTGTGAGCTTTTTACTATCGGCCATAAACTCTTCACGTTCTGCCTGTTCTTGTGGCAATTCCTTTTTAAAAACCATTTCAGTATAGATAAAAATACCAAGGACCACTAAACTGGCGAGCGTCGAAATGGCAACAAGAATGGTATCAATTTTTTTATTACCGGTCATAACCGACTCCTTACGGGTCAATTTTAACACGGGTGTTAGGCCGAGGAAACAGCCTGTCAGTTTCTACCCGCAGGAAAAATGTCGTTATTTTAGATGGTTAGGTGATTTAGACCAATTCTCTCCCGCTAGAGGAAGGGAATTGGCCAAGGGGAGAGTATGGTTAGAGATTTAAAGCTGTGTAGGGGAGCTCTAGGTCATTAGCAACCTGTTCGTACACTAATTGTCCCTTATAGATATTAATTCCCAGCTTGAGGGCGTGATTTCTCTGGCAAGCTTGGTCCACGCCTAATTTGGCCAAATTGGAGGCATGTTCTAGAGTGACATTAGTGAGCGCATAGGTTGAAGTTTTGGCCACCGCACCAGGCATATTGGCGACACAATAATGAACGACACCATCAACTTCAAACGTTGGGTTTTCATGAGTTGTTGGGCGACAGGTTTCAATACAGCCACCTTGGTCAACGGCGATGTCGATAATAACGGAGCCTTTTTCCATTTTCCCGAGCATTTCACGTGTCACGAGTTTAGGGGCCTTCGCTCCAGGGATTAAAACTGCACCAATCACAAGATCGGATTGAGCAACTGCCTCTTCGATATTTTGATGGTTGGAATAAAGGGTGGTGATACGCGTATCAAAAAGATCATCTAACTCGGCCAAGCGTTTAACGTTGCGGTCAATCGCAATGACTTCAGCTCCTAGGCCCATCGCCATTTTGATAGCATTGGTACCGGCCACGCCGCAGCCAATAACAGTGACACGTCCACGGCGAACACCGGGTACACCTCCGAGAAGAATTCCTTTACCACCATTATCTAATTGAAGACAACTGGCGCCAATTTGGGTGGACATACGACCGGCCACTTCTGACATTGGTAAAAGAAGCGGTAAGCTTCTATCGGCATTTTGAATAGTTTCGTAGGCAATGCAGGTTGAACCTGTTTCCATAAGAGCTACAGTTAACTCTTTATCAGCTGCAAGGTGTAAATAGGTGTAAAGAATATGGTGAGGTCTAAGAAGAGCGATTTCTCTTGGTTGAGGCTCTTTAACCTTAATAATCATTGTTGCTGTCTCGAAGACGTCTTCGAGTGAGGGAAGAATTTTGGCCCCGGCCTGAATATATTCTTCGTCTGTGATCCCAATTCCTATACCGGCATTTGTCTCAACATAAACTTCATGGCCTTCCATTGTTAATTGGAGCGCTCCACTGGGGATAAGGCCAACACGGTTTTCATTATTCTTAATTTCTTTAGGGACCCCTATTTTCATACTTCTTTCTCCATAAATAAAGACTGGTCAAGCGTTAAAGCTGGATCAAGACTATAAACAAAAGGATTCCCTTTAGAAAGAAAAAATTAGGGTCTAATCCTTGCCTTTAGAACATTGGCCCATTACTCTTATAAAGGTAGAAATTTTGAGGAGTTCTTATGAAAAATCGCTTATTTTTGAGCGTAGCGTTATTGGCCCTTTTAAGTGCCTGTTCCCATGCCCCTAGTAATCAGTCTGGAAGACATGCCCAGGCCGTCGTTCAATTAGAAAAGTCGCTTGATTTAAAAATTCACAAAAAAACCTTAGCGAATGGCCTACGGGCCTTTGTCATTGAAGATCACCGCCTGCCGGTCTTTTCTTATTATACACTCTACAATGTCGGAGGGCGTCACGAGGGCCCAGGAACGACTGGCGCCACCCATTTTCTGGAGCATATGATGTTTAAAGGTGCCAAGAAGTATGGCCCTGGTCAATTTGATTCGTTGATTGAGGGCTCTGGTGGCCAAACCAATGCCTATACAACTTTTGATAAGACTGTTTATTATCAGAAGCTACCAAGTCATATGATTGATAAAATTATCGATCTTGAAGCTGACCGTATGGACTCCCTTTTATTATTACCAGAGTCTTTTGAAAGTGAGCGTAAGGTTATCTTTGAAGAGCGCAAGAATCGCTATGAAAACAGTCCCAATGGCCAAATTTACCTGGCGATGATGAAGGCGGTTTTTGAGAAAACTCCTTACGGTGGTTCTGTGATAGGTGAAGTGAAAGACCTCGAGGCATTAACGCGTGAACAGATGTGGGAATTTTTTCATAACTTTTATACGCCAGATAATGCCATCATTGTTATTGCAGGTGACGTGCATGCCGATCATGCCTTTGATCAAATCGAAAAGCGTTTTGGTCATTTCAAAAAGAGTTCAGCTAAAATTGTGGCCTATAAAAAGGAAAAGGATAGGGCAGCTCTCTATCGCCATCAAGGGCGTTATTGGAGAGATATCAAATTACATGGGACAAATCCCAACCCCATTTTTATGATGGCCTTCAAGGGAGAGCCGCTGGGTACTCGCAAAAGTTTTGTTATGGATATTCTTTCATCCATGCTAGGAGATGGAGAGAGTTCCTACTTTCATCAGAAATTCGTAAAATCCAAAAGGCCACTTCTCAATAATATTGGAGTGGGGAATTATACTTTAAAGAAAAATGGCGTCTTTTATATTTCGGGTGAGCTTTTAGGGCGCACTAAGCTTTCTTCTTTTAAAAAAACCTTGATCAAAAATACCAAACTACTTTGTCATCAGGCACTTGATGAAAGATCATTACAAAAAACAAAGAACCAATACCTGGTCCATTTCTTCAAACAAATGCAGACTAACTCAGGCGTCGCTCATACCATTGGTCTTAATGAATTAATTTATGATGACTATCTTTTTCATGAAAAAGAATTAAAGATTTATAATTCGATTACCTTAGAGGAAGTCAAAAAAACTTGTCGTGATGTTTTCGCCAAAGGAGAATCCATTTTTCTGTCAGTATGGGAAAAGCATCCGAAATCAAAGAAAAAGTAATAGGGAAATGATTAAGTTGAGTCAAAAAGGATTTTTATGAAGCAAATATTGATAGGATTAATGGCATTATTGGTGAGTGGAAAGATTCTCGCCTTCGGTAGTAATAATATTAAAAAGTTTAAATGGCAGGACTTGGAAGTGGTCTATCTTCAAGACGAACGTTTTCCAACTTATAATGCTATCTTTTATTTTGCCGACGGTGCACTCAGTGAGAACGCTTCTAGGCG
>JBFGZE010000053.1:0-22641 GCA_041586955.1 Bacteriovoracaceae bacterium | reverse complement strand
TGTCGAAGTTTTCTCAAGGCCTTGGCCTCAATTTGTCTTATCCTTTCTCGAGTGACAAAGAATTCTTGACCAACTTCTTCGAGAGTATGGTCAGACTTTTCCCCAATCCCAAATCTCATTCTAATAATTTTTTCCTCTCTTGGTGTAAGAGTTGAAAGGGCCGCTCTGGTTTGCTCTGAAAGAGTAATATTCATAACAGCATCTTGCGGAGAAATAATCTTTTTATCTTCAATGAAGTCTCCAAGAGAGGCATCTTCTTCTGTCCCGATGGGAGTTTCAAGCGAAATAGGCTCTTTAGAAATCTTTTGTATTTTCTTCACCTTATCAACGGAGAGTTCCATCTTCTCAGCAATTTCATCAGGAGTTGGCTCACGTCCGAGTACTTGAATAAGTTGTCTTGAAGTTCGAACCAATTTATTGATGTTTTCAATCATATGCACTGGGATACGGATTGTTCTTGCCTGGTCAGCAATGGCACGCGTAATGGCCTGACGAATCCACCACGTGGCATAAGTTGAAAATTTAAAACCACGACGGTATTCAAATTTATCAACAGCTTTCATCAAACCAATATTTCCTTCCTGAATAAGGTCGAGGAATTGAAGTCCTCTATTATTGTATTTTTTAGCGATTGAAACAACCAGTCTAAGGTTGGCCTCTACCAGCTCTTTTTTACCCTTATCAGCTTTTTTCTCACCTTGAAGGATAATATTATAAACTCTTTCAATGTCTTTAAACTCCATTCCAGCGTCAAGAGATAGTCTTCTTAACTTTCTAATAACGTCTTCTTGGTTTCTAACCAATTGTTCAATTTTAGCATCTGTAGTGAAAAGATCTTTGGCAAGTTTTCTCTTGAATGCATCATCTTCCATTACTTTATCGTAGAGCTCTTTGTATTTTTCATAATTCTCAACTTCGAGAAATTTATAAATACGTTCCTGTTGTCCAAAGAGATCTTTGAACTGTAGGTAATAATTTTTCACGGGATCAACAAAGCTATTGATAATTTTTCTATTAAAAGTAAGGTCGGCCAGAACCTGAGCGATAGCATCCATCTCTTTTTCTTGGGCCGGTGTAAACTTTTTAAGAGTACCGTCTTCGTTTTGAACTTCGCCTAGAAGAACTTTGATATTTTCGACGACATCAAGAATGATTTTTTTCGTTTTATTAATATCTGCTTCTGACGATTCATCATCAAGCCCTCTGACAAGATCTTTCACAAATTCATTTGGATTTTCTTGAGATTGGATTTTATCAGTGAGTTTGATGATTTCTTTTAAAGCGTGAGTTGATTTAAGTGAAGAAAGAATAATTTCTCTTTCACCATCTTCAATTTCTTTGGCAATGACAACTTCGCCTTCTCGGGAAAGAAGGGATACTGAGCCCATCTTTTTTAAGTAAAGCTTAATAGGGTCAGTGGAGGCATGCTTGAGTTCCGCGCGCTCTTCTTTGGATAATGTTTCTTCAATTATCTCTGTTCCATCGAGGCGAATACCTTCTTCTTCCTCTTCTTGGACTTGAGATTCGATGTCAATCCGAGCTTCTTGGATTTTCAGTATAATTTCATCGATGGCCTTTGGATCGACAATTGATGTCGGTATGGCATCGTTAATTTCCTCTGGGGTAAGAAAGCTTTGATCCTTACCTTTGAGTAGAACTTTTGAGAATTCCCTTGAATTTAGAAAAACTGAAACAATAGACATTGATTTATTCCTTTGGGCCTTATGGGATTAAATATTTATGGAGTTATGGTCCCTGTCATTTTTTATATAATTAAGCTCATGCATGATCTGGTATTATTGTATTTGCAAATTCTTGGCAATGGTTTCATCTGTGCACCTTCAAGATGCCAAAAAGAAGCTCGTTAGTTATACCAGTATTTAATACGGTTTGGCCGTGTTTTTATTCTCAAAATTGACAATTACCTGAGAAAAACAGCACTTTTTTTGCCTAAAAATCGGATAATTGGGTTACTTGCTGCGTTGCGCCCTGGTCGGCCATGTTCAATATGGTTACGCGCGGTGCGTAGGTGCGGTATTTTTAAAATAATAGGCGATCCTTTGGTAAAAGCGCTTTGATCTGATTATTAGTATAGGGGTCTTTGAATTCCAATGAATAGGAGACTAATTGCAGCCCATCTTTATTTTTATTTTTTTTCCCGTAACGAGGGTCCCCCATAATGGGAAAGCCGGCGTCTGCAAAATGAATTCGACTTTGATGCTTTCTTTCCGTGATAAGGGTAATATCAACTTGAGTTTGATTACCATCGGTTGAAACACAGCGGTAATTAGTTTGAGAAACTTTGCCATTGATTGGTCGATTGAATTCACCCTCTCCCTCAAGTTTCCCAAGAACAATCGCCTGATATTTTTTGATGACTTCATTTCGCCACATGGTTTGCAAAAGGTTTTGAGTTTTAGAGTCATAGGCGATAATAACGAGACCTTCGGTTTGCTTATCGAGACGATTCACTAAATAGGCATGCCTTTTGTTTTTTTCGACATGGCGGTAAACGCTAATACTATCACCGTAATTTGTTCCCTCTGTCATCGCGCCAGCAGGCTTATGATATATACCATAATAGGTCGATTCATAGAGAGTTGTGAACTCATAGAACTCATCCAAATCAATTTTTGGATCGTAATAACATTCGACAATATCATTAGTTTTAGTAAATCTTTTGGCCTTGCGAAAACGTTGGCGCTTATTATTTGTGGTTTGAAAAACAGCTCCGGCCATCATCAATTTTTTGATAAGTGATTTAGAAAGGTCTGATTTTTCGGCAATAAGGTCGACGAGCAACCTGCCATCCTCTTCAGGAGTACAAGTGAACTTGATAGTTTTTGATTCAGTGTTTTTTTGGTTCATAAGGGCTTTTTTAGTTGATTAAAGGTCAAAAGCAAAGGCATTAGACATCAAAAAAGGATATCTTGGTTTATTTCTAGCTGCATCCTCCGTACTTATCAGGAAAAGGCGTCAATTGTCAGAAAAAAAGATTCTCATAGATGTCATGTGTAAATTCTTCAAGTTAACTCCTCGGGGATAGTGATAGTACTCATTCTGGCCTGGGAAAGCGGCCTTGTATTAATTTTTTGGTTGAAAATTTCATATAGGATAAGAGCATAGAGGTGTTCAATCTTTTGGTGAAAACTTCTCAAATCTCCTTCTCGATGTTGTTAAGGCATTGAACCTTGTCTTTTCCCCAGCACCGCGATAGGATTTTAAAAACAAGGACTAAAGTGATGAAGCAATTTACTATTCTTTTCTTTATTTTTTGTACTGTCGGCAATGTCCTTGGGTTCGAGATGCCAAAGGGTTGGCAAGCCGCTAAAAAAACCAAAAACCTTTGTGCTAAAAAGGGTCAAGATGTTTTCCTGGTTCAATCTGATTTTGACGGTGATGGTCAGCAGGATACAGCACGTCTTCTCGCCAAGGAAATAGGTGAGGGGATAGGGCTATTTATAGAGAGCTCAGCTCTTAAGAAAACATTCCTGATCGCAGAAACGAAGGATAAAGATGGCCTTCACTCCTTGGGGATTCGGTTCTTACCTCCAGGAGAATATAAAACCATGTGTGGTAAAAAGCATCGTAAATGTGGCAAGGGTGAAAAACCTGTCCTTGCTTTAAAAAATAATGCCATGAGCTTCTTTACTTGCGAGAGGGCCGCTAGCATTATTTATTGGGATAAAAGTGATGAAGCTTTTATCCAAGTAGCGGTTAGCAATTAATGCTCTTCTGGAAATTCCTCAGTATTTTAAGCTCTGGCCCATTGGGTTCTTCGATATAAAAACTGTGTCATTTTTGTTTATCCTTTATACCCCTTATATTGAGTTTTTTTCTGATCAAGGCCTGACCTCTTAATTAGTGGCCACTGTGTATTTCTATTTTTGTTCTCACCGAAAATGGAGTATTATTTTCGCTTAGTTTGAGGAGTTAAAATGCTTAAAATGCTTAAAATGCTTAAAATAGGTATTAAATTATTGCCACTATTATCCGCCAATTCTTTTGCCCACGGAATTAGTGAGGAGGCCAAGCGAACAATGATTGAAGGTGGTCTTTGGCAATATATTTGGTTAGGTGCTGAGCATATGATTACCGGCTATGATCACCTGCTTTTCTTATTTGGTGTGATTTTTTTTCTGACAACTTTTAAAGGTGTTGTAAAGTTCATCACGGTTTTTACTCTAGGCCATAGTGTGACCCTTATCCTGGCGACCTTTATGGGGATTTCCGCCAATTACTGGCTGGTAGATGCCGTTATCGCCCTTAGTGTTTGTTATAAAGGATTTGATAATAATAAAGGCTTTCAAAATTATCTAGGAATGAAGAAGGCGCCGCATCTTCTCCTGATGGTTTTTATCTTTGGATTAATCCACGGGTTTGGCCTCTCGACCAGACTTCAGCAACTTCCCTTAGGAGAAAAGGGCAGTGAAATGTTGATGAGAATTATTTCCTTTAATGTCGGTGTAGAATTAGGCCAGATCTTGGCGTTATCAATAATGCTTGTTTTACTTTCTGGCATCCGTCATTCTAATCGCTTTAAACACCTTTCTAAAGTGGCGAATGACGGTTTAATATTAGCAGGCTTTTTACTTTGTTTAATGCAGATACATGGTTACCTCCATACCTCAAACCCAGATGAATTTGGTTTTAGTGAAGATAATCATTATCACCATCATTTGGAGATGAACCAAGTAAAAGAGGAAGAACATCAACACGATAACTTATAAGGAGAACAGATGAAGAAAATAGTGTTTATTATGACCTTGGCATTAAGTGCTATCAATTTCGCGGGCCCTGGTCATGGCCATAAACATGCCCATGAAGAAGGGCACGGTCACTTTCATGCGGCCCCAGATGTGACTAAAGAGAAAACGAGGAGCATTGGGAAGCATCATATTGCAAGACTTCTTAAAGAGGGGAAGCTTGACGCTTCTTGGGCCCACGCGAGTTATGACAATTCGGTGCTTAAGACTGCTGGAAAGAAAAAGGAGTGGCTTGTGACTTTTAATAATGCTAAAAGTACTAAAGGTAAAAAGCTCTATATCTTTCTAAGGCCGAGTGGCTCATTTATAGCAGCGAATTTTTCAGGGAAGTAAATATGGGGCTCGCCATAGGAAAAGTCCTTTTAGCAGCAATATTGATCAGTTTTGTTTCCTGGTTGTCAGGGAAAAAAATAGGCCTTGCGGGCTTTTTAACCGCCCTACCTTTAACGACGCTTTTGGCCTTGGCCTTTTCTCATATGGAATGGGGCGATTCTAAACAGTCTGTTGAGTACGCTAAGAGTGTATTTGTGGCCATTCCAGTGTCCTTACTTTTCTTTATACCATTTTTATTGGCGCAAAAAATGAACTTAGGATTTTGGACCTGCTATTCAAGTGGTATCGCTTTATTAGGAGTGGGTTATTTTATCCACTCTTTTATCACTAAATTTATTTAGGATTTCGGTCATTGCCCTAGAAGAATTACTTCTTATTCAATTCTGACCTAGAAATTGAAGCTTGGAATCGTATCAAGTGCCCGGTAATACGCCGATTAAAGGTTTTGTGCATGTGGTTACGGTTGCCGCAGACCTTAGTTCGCTTTTTGTGCCTCAGAATGATATATGATTGCCGATAATCATTGGGATCAGAAAGTGCTGAAGAGAATTTATATCGAAATATCAAATCTCTGTAATGTCCAATGCTCTTTTTGCCCCGTCGTTGAAAAAGATAAACGCATTATGAGCTTGGATGAATTTGAGAAAATCGTTCAACAGGCCGTGCCTCTAGCGGAAGAAATTTGCCTACATTTAATGGGTGAGCCTTTAGCTCATCCTCAATTCTTAGAAATTTTAGCGATTTGTCAAAAGTACCAGGCCCAGGTTCAGTTGACGACGAATGGTATTTTATTAAATCGCTATAAAGCGGCTTTATTGGCATCCACAAGTATCCGGCAGATCAATTTTTCTCTCCAGGCCTTTAAAGATAATTTTCCCGAAAGAAGTTTAGACCAATATTTTCTCCCTATTTTGGACTTTGTCCGGGATGCCCATGATAAGCGCCCTTTGATGTATATTAATTTTCGTCTATGGAATCAAAATAGTCGTGATGCTGATAATTCAGATATCTTTGCCTATATTGAAAATTACTTTGATATTATTATTAACCGCAATATTGAAGTCGGGGCAATTAAGTCCAAGCGTATTTGGAACCGTCTTTATCTGCATTTTGATTCTCGTTTTGATTGGCCATCAATTGATTTAAAGTTTCAAGGAAAGCAAGGACGGTGTAATGGAGTTCTTAACCATATAGGGATCCATTCTGATGGGGTAGTTGTTCCTTGTTGTTTAGATAAGAATGCAGAAATCCCCTTGGGAAATTGCAAAGAGTTAAGCTTGGAAAAGATTTTAAGTAACGAGAGAACCACTGCTATGAGAGAGGGGTTTCTCAATGGCGTGTTAGTCGAAAAACTTTGCCAACATTGTACCTATATTAATCGCTTTAAAAAATGATGACGACTTACCAAGATCGATTTATTGCCCTGTCTCAATTTCTTAAGTCTTACTCAGATTTACATGCCCTTGAATTTTTAAAAAAATACCCAAAGGAATATCCTTCCTATATGGCCTCTTGGCTTAAAGAATTAGGTTCTTGGAACTTCGCTCAAATTGCAGAGCTTGAATCTTTCCCTCATGAAACCTTAGTTCAGGATAAAGATTTCAAGATTTTTTTAAAAACGATCAGGGAGTTAACGGACGTTGAGGTTGAAACGACAGCAGAGACGCCTTTGAATCCTGGCCTTTTGCGTAAATTAAATCCCAAGAAAAAACATGAGATTCAAACTCTTAAAACAATTGTCGATGGATTAAAAGAGACTTCCACAATCATTGATATTGGAGGAGGAGTAGGGCATTTAAGCTGTGCGCTTATTAGTCAGAGTGATAAACGTTCCCTTTGTGTTGATATTAATAAGGAATTACAAACTTTAGGAGCAAAGAAAATTAACAATTGGTTGGCCGAAGAGGCGAATCAAATTCATTTTATAACGGAAAACTTTGGCCATGAGAGCGATCTTCGTTTCGACTTTGATGCTGCTCAAAGTACTATCCTTGGTCTTCATAGTTGTGGATCTTTATCAACTTCGCTTATCAAATACTCTATTAAAAATAAAATTAAGAATATTATTAACTTTTCTTGTTGCTACCATAAATTGACTAATCAATATAATATTTCCATGCTATCGAAAGCGCATGGCCTATTGTTGACTAATAATGCTCTTCATCTTGCTGGTCGAAGCTCGGCCGTTGTGGACGAGGGGATCATAAAAAGCCGTTATCAATTTAAAAGATTTAGATATTCTCTCCATTACTTTTTACACGACCGCTTTCAAACACCATTCGCGCCACTTGGAAACGCTAGGAAAAGTGATTATACTGGTCGTTTTTGCGATTATGCTAAGAAGTTTTATTTGGGTGATGAATTAAATTTTATTAATGATGATGAATTGATGGATTTTTACGAAAGTCCAAGAACCAAATTTAAAGTACATCAGAATTATTTGGCCGATACTATAAGGCTTTTTTTAGGGAGAGCGATTGAACTTTATATCATCTTAGACCGCGCTATTTTTTTGCAGGAAAATGGTTATCAGGTTCAAGTGGTGCAGGCATTTAGGCGGGATTTGAGTCCCCGTAATATCATGATTAAAGCTTGTCTCGGACCACAACTCTTGTAAGTCACTCTAGTTATGATATCTTAATTAATATAATTTTTTCTTCTTAGGAACCTGGCCATGGCATATTATGCGATTGATTTTGGAACATCAAATTCGTTATTAAATTATATTTCAAAAGATGGAGAGATCTCTTCCATTGCCTTGGAGCAAGGTGATAAAAATATTTTGAAATCACTACTTTTTACTTGTGAAAAAGATCAATGGTTTTTTGGTGAAGAAGCGATAGCTCAATATATTGAAAATGATGGTGAAGGTCGCTTTTTTCGCTCTTTAAAAAAGTTCTTACCTGAGGCGAATTATAAAGGAACAGAAGTTCATAATCGAAAAATGAAAATTACCGAATTAATCGGTACTTTTCTGCGCGAAATGCGAGAACGGGCCAATCGCAAAATTGGCAAAGATATTGAAAAATTAGTTTTAGGGCGTCCGGCACTTTATTCACTCGATTCTTCTAGTGACCAATTGGCCGAAGACCGGATGAAGGAAGCTTGTCATTTGGCCGGTTTTAAAGAGATTTATTTTTGTCCAGAGCCTTTGGCCGCAGGCCTAGATTTTGATAAAAATAATCAAGATCAGAAAATCGTTCTGATTGCCGATTTTGGAGGGGGAACATCTGATTTTACTTTAATGAAATTGCATGAAGGTCAATACTCGCAGAAGGATATTCTAGGCCTCAGTGGTGTTTTTACCGCTGGAGATGCTCTTGATGGTGAGATGATGCGACGATTTATTTCCCGTCACTTCGGTGCCGAATTTGAGTATAAGGCGCTCTTTGGTAATAATGTTCTTAAATTCCCACGAACTCTCTTGGAAAAAATATGCTCACCTGCGCATATCACCCATTTACGTGAAAGAGATACCTGGGAGTATCTTCAGGAAATTCAAAAACATTCAATTGATCAAGAGAGTTCTAGACAATTGGATCAACTCTTTACTTTGGTGGAATGCCAATTGGGTTTTCCAGTTTTTCACCAAATCGAGAAATCAAAGGTTGAAATCTGCAAAACTGCACAAGAGTTTCATTTATTTGAATTTGCTTCCCATGGAATTAATATTCAAGAAAAGATTTTCCAAAAAGAATACGAAATGAAAATGCTTCCTGTGGTCGAAAAAATGATGGCGAGTATGATGGAAGTCTTTAAACAGTCACAACTCCGTCCCTCGGATGTGGATCAAGTATGCTTAACTGGCGGAACTGGGCAATTCTCCCTTGTAAGAAATCAACTTAAGTCGATTTTTGGCGAGGAAAAACTGGTCGAGCACAATATTTACCAATCAGTTGTGGGCGGTTTGGCCCAATATGCCCTTCGTTTGGATTGATAGAGAGAATCTACCAACCTATTGATTTAATCGATTTTACCAATGATGCAGAATCTGTCATGATGGTTTCATAACAAGGAGATTATCATGTTAGAAAATAGAGAAGGACAAAAAGTTCCAGAAGTTACCTTTAAAACTCGCCACAATGGTGATTGGAAAGATATTACGTCAAAAGACCTATTCGCAGGAAAGAGGGTCGTCGTCTTTTCTCTGCCGGGCGCCTTTACACCCACTTGTTCTTCAACTCATTTACCCCGTTATAATGATCTTATACCTATTTTTAAAGAAAATGGCATTGATGATGTAATTTGTCTTTCCGTTAATGATGGTTTCGTCATGGACGCCTGGGGAGTTTCCCAAGAGGCAGAAAACTTAACTCTTATTCCGGATGGGAATGGTGACTTTACAAAAGGAATGGGGATGCTGGTTGATAAATCGGCAATTGGATTTGGTAAAAGGTCTTGGAGATACTCAATGCTTGTTAATGATGGGGTTATCGAAAAGATGTTTATTGAACCGGACAAACCAGGTGACCCTTTTGAAGTGAGTGATGCCGATACTATGCTTAAATATATTAATTCTGAGGTAAAACTAACAGAGGGTGGGACTATTTTTACTAAGCCAGGTTGCCCCCATTGTCAAAGAGCGAAAGATCTCCTTAACGACAATAAAATTAATTTTAAGGAGATTAAAGGAGTTCGTACTCAAACCCTCAGAAGTATGGGCGGAGTAGGTACCTATCCACTCATTTTTCTCGATGGAAAATTAATTGGTGGTGCGGATGATTTGAACAAGGTTTTATAGCACTTTGGGCACCAGATATTTTCTGATCTGGCACCCGAGATTTGTTATTCAACAATAATTGTTCCCACCATACCGGCCGCAGCGTGGCCAGGAATAGTACATAGAAGGTCATTCCAAACTCCCGCTTTAACGGGGACAAACCACCATTCAGTGGCCGCGTTGGGGTGAACTTCTATTTCGCGTATATGACCTTTAATTTCAGAAAGAGGTTTTCCTTGCTCATCTAAAACCTGAACCTTCCGAGTTAATACTCCTTGGGCAAATTGATCTGACGAAAAATAATGTTTCATAGAGCTAGGATTGAAAATTTTAAGGCGATAAAGCTTTCCTGTTTCCACTTTTAAAACTTTGGGGACAAAGACTAATTGATTCGATTCTGTTCCGAGTGCGATGGATATATTAATTGGCTCTTGCAGTGTTAAGTCACCAAGAGCATAACTTGTACCGATCACTAATTGGAATCCCATTAAAAAAATTAAAAACTTCATAAGTACCTCCTTCGATGGAGACAGATTTTATGATGAGGATATTAATTCATATACAGAATTTGGGGCAATGAGTTATTAGATCAGTAAACCGATTTAATGTTATACGTATATTATTTTAGTTTTTGTGCCTCAAGGTAAAATATTAAATATTGGATTTGCTTGCATCCTTATTGTTCAATTTAATTTATTATATTTAGGTTATCTTGTTGGCCATTCTGGCGGAGAATTAGTTTATCGGCATGGAGCTGCTAAGGCCTATACCCCATTAAATGACTCTAAGGATAAAAATAAGAGCTTTTAAAAAATGATGCCTTTCAAGTGAAGTGATATCACGGAAGGTGGTACCGAGGACTTTTATGGAAGCAAATTAACTTTCCTGAGTATTATCATGTTTTCTTCGTTTTACCCGTTTCTCTCCTAAATTAAATTTCAATTTTTCGTCTTCATTTTGCAAAGTTATTCGAGGAATGGGAGAGGGGACGCCTTCCGCATTAATGGCCACAAACGTTAGGAAGGCCGTGGTCGCATGGGTTTTAGTTCCCCTTTTGGGGTCTTCGGAATAAACGTCAACACCGACCAGCAGGGATGTTCGTCCAACATAATGAATTGAGGCCTTTATCACAGCATGATGACCTATTTTCATGGGTTCCCGAAATAATATTTCATCGACGTGAAGAGTGAGAACATCCATTTCTGTATGCCTTTCTGCCACCATGGCCGCGGCCAAATCAATCCATGACATGATAATACCACCGAAAACATTGTCTTGTGGATTGGTATGATTCGGCATAATGATATGTCTGGTTTCAACGATACTTTGACTAATAGTTTTACTTGTCGACATATTAAGGTCCTTAATAGGTTATTATTCCATATGACTCGATAATCAAACTATCGTCAATTAGATTTATCTCATCTTTTAAGTCTGATTTAATTCGTATATATTATCTGTTTTTTAGTTCTATAACTTTTTTATTAATTAAGTTTTAGTACTTTATTAAATGCCAAAACTTAGTTTGGTATTAACGTTGAATTTGAGTTCGATAAAAATTTGAGCGGTATCACAATACATTTTGAAAATTAATGAATTGAGACACTATAAAAAAGAGAAATATAATGAGAGGTGACACCTCCCAAAACAAATAGATGCCAAATGCCATGATGGTGAGGCAGTTTTTTGAGCCTATAAAAAATGGAACCTACAATATAAAAGAGGCCGCCAATCAAAAGCCAATTAAAGACATCATCACTCATATTCATTTTGACGAATGCTTTTATTGCAAAAAAGATAACTCCAAATCCTAAATAGGTTGTAAGCGAAAAGATGGACCGTTTTTTTTTGGCCAATATTTTATAAATAATTCCTATTCCTGCGATGACCCAAACAATACTCAATAAGGTGCTTGTCCACCGTTGATCAAAATGGTGCATAATAAAAGGGGTATAGGTCGCGGCAATAACTAGATAAATACAACTATGGTCTAAGCGCTTAAATAAAATTTTCAACTTGGCGTTTGTTGTATAATGGTAAATGGATGAGGATAAAAATAGTAAAATAAGAGCTATTCCGAATATGCTATTAGATATAATTCTGGAAATATCTTGTAATGGGATGGCCTTGCTCAATAATGAAACTAAAAAGTATATTCCTAAAAATACACCAAACAAGTGAGTGAATGTATTCACGAGTTCTTCTTTTTTGCTGTATTGGAATAAGTTCGTATTCATGTGCTCAATATGACATACCTCGCAGTGGATTAATAGATCAACTTGAGTGATAAATGTAAAAGTATTGTAACCAAAAACCGAAAGCATCGCTTTTGTCGGGCGAGGAAATGCTCACGCACTGATCTAGAGCATTGTTTATCACCGTGTAAGTCGGTAGAGAATAGAAATGACAAAGGCCATTTATCGTACCTCTTACGCAAACTATTTAAAAAGTCGTTTTGGCGGTAGGATTCAAAAAATTACTGTTGATGCCAAATTTACCTGTCCTAATAGAGATGGTTTAAAGTCAACGGGCGGTTGTACCTTTTGCAACAATGAAAGCTTTGGGACGGCGACAAAAGTTCGCGATTTAAAAATTTCAGAACAAGTTTTGAGAGGCATTGAATTCGCTCAAAAAAAATATAAAAACATTAAAGGTTACCTTGCCTATTTTCAGTCCTATTCTAATACTTATGCCCCTCTAGAGCAGCTTAAAGATATTTATGAACAGGCGTTAGACGTTGAAAATGTGATTGGAATTTCGGTGGGGACGAGACCTGATTGTATCGACGAAGAGAAAATTGCCTATTTTGAAAAATTGGCCATCGATAATGAAGTGGTGATTGAATACGGCCTAGAATCGATGTTTGACGAAACTTTAATGCGTATTAACCGTTGTCATGATTATCAATGTTTTTTGAATGCTATTGAGATGACCAAAAATCGCGGTATAAAAATAGGAGCTCATTTGATTATTGGCTTCCCTTGGGAGACACGGGAACAATGGGTTCACACCGCAAAAGAATTATCAAAATTACCTATCGATTATTTAAAAATTCATCAGCTTCATATTGTGAAAAACACACTGATGGGCAATGAATATAAGGTAAAACCTTTTCCATTATTAACGAAAAACGAATATATCGATGCTGTCGCGGAATTTTTGTGCCACCTGAACCCTGATATTATTATTGAACGGCTCTTTGCTAGTGCGCCGAAGGAGATGACATTGTCTGAATATTGGCCGGAGTCCATCTCTGAGCTTAATAGTCAGTTAGAGCAGCGGATGAAATTACATGACTTTTATCAAGGAATCTTATTTTTAGGACAAAAATAAGGCCCGGGCGACTTTTTTCACCCCCTTAAATGTCACTTTTTCTGCCAAGGATGTCTACTTGATGCGTTTTGTAATGTATTTTCAGGTAGTTATTGACATTGGTTTAGAGAGATACCGTTCGAATGAAATATTACAAATTAAGGTCAAGACTATTTACTACTCTTCAATAAGTATGTATAAGTTCTTTTAAAGCATTTTGAGTTTTAAATGTTTATTAATAGTAATAAGGAAAAATTATGAGCACAGGTACAGTAAAGTTTTTTAATGAATCAAAAGGTTTCGGTTTTATCACTCCAGATGATGGAGGAAAGGATCTTTTCGTTCACATCTCTGCAGTAGAGCAAGGTCAACTTAATGATGATGATAAAGTTGAGTATGAAATCGGCGACGGTCAAAAAGGACCATGTGCTGTTCAAGTTAGAAAAATATAATTTATAAAATATATATTTTTTTTTAAGGAAGGCCTCGATTTAATCGAGGCCTTTTTTTTGGCGTGTGGGAGAGGGATGTAAAGAGAGGTTACTCACACAAGAAGTGAAGAGTGGCATTTGCGGTGGACCGATCCCGGCAGTGAGTAGATAAGGGGATGTCGTCTATTCAGCAGAAATGTATTTAGTCATCTCTTTGGGGTGCAAGGTCAAAAGAAGTTAGAAGTAGTTTTTACGCAAAAAAAAACGCCTTAATCGGTTCCCCAACTAAGGCGTATTAAGAATCATTTAAATTTTTTTAAGCTTCGATATTAGCACCAACAATAGCGGCCATTTGCATCATGTTAATTGTCTCGCCCTCTTTCATATTAGTAAGGTCTGTTAGCTTACCAGACTTACTCGTTGATTTCGTATTTTTAAAAATTGGAAGAAGTGTTGAATCAGCAACGATAAACTTTCCAGCATTTTCTGGCGCGCCATTTTCCACTTTGGTCTGAAGCTTATTGGCCTTAATATAGTCCCAAAGTTTCTTTGTGATTTCTGTTCTAGGTAATTCTGTCGCACCTAACATTGCCGCTAGTTCTGACTTCAATTTAACTGGTTTTTTTAAACCTTTTGCTTCGGCCATTGTAAAATCCTTTTATAAAGTAAATTTGTAGATATTATTCCAATAATTGTCCCATAAGAAACAAGAGTATGGATAGCTTAATTTTATGAGTTTAAAGCTTGTTATGCGGTGCTCTCGGCACTTTTCATATTTAGAGCGAGGTTTTTTTCTCACCTTGAATTCAATTCCATAAAAATTAACCAAAATCCGATTAAATGAGTGGGGAGAGATTATGCTGAGGTGGTAAGTGTTGTGGTACCTGGCTAGATGGACATAAAGCGGGTATATTAAATAATCTAGTGAATGGATCTGTTAAAAGCTGATAATTCTAAAATGAAAACCAGAGAGAATGAAGTGATGGTAAATTTTGGAAAGTCCTTAGTTTAGGAGATGCTCTCGCTGATGATTAAATAAACGACTATGAAAGAGATGATAAAATGAGTTTTACGACATTAGGTCTATCGGCCCCTATTCTTGAAGCAGTGGCCGAAAAAGGCTACGAAACACCGTCACCAATTCAGGCCCAGGCCATACCTGCTGTTTTAGATGGTAGAGATGTGATGGCCGCCGCGCAAACTGGGACGGGGAAAACAGCAGGCTTTACACTACCTATACTTGAAAGATTATCTGGTGGGCCTAGGCCCCAATCTAATCAGGTGCGCGCGCTCATTTTGACTCCGACTCGTGAATTGGCGGCCCAGGTGCATGTCAGTGTCGTGACTTATAGTAAAAATTTACGGTTGCGATCTGCTGTCGTCTTTGGTGGAGTAAAGATTAATCCTCAAATGCAGACATTGCGCCGAGGTGTTGATGTACTCGTGGCAACTCCTGGTCGTTTGCTCGATTTATATGGCCAGAATGCGATTAACTTTAAACAATTAGAAGTCTTAGTATTAGATGAAGCGGACCGCATGTTAGATATGGGTTTTATTCACGACATTCGCAAAATCTTAGCGCTTTTACCAAAGCGTCGACAAAATCTTATGTTTTCAGCGACTTTTTCTGAAGAGATTAGAAATTTGGCCAAAGGGATGATTAATAATCCTGTAGAAATCTCGGTGAGCCCACGCAATACAGCGACAGAAACTGTGGAGCATTGGCTTTGTCCTGTTGATAAGGGTAGGAAGTCGGGAGTTTTGACTCATCTTATTTTAGAAAATAAATGGCAACAGGTTCTCGTTTTTACGCGTACTAAACATGGTGCAAATCGTTTGACTCGTCATTTGGAAGGGAAAGGTATTAAGGCCGCTGCTATTCATGGCAATAAGAGTCAGGGGGCCCGCACTAAGGCCCTGGCAGGATTTAAAAATGGAACTGTACGGGTATTAGTGGCGACTGATATTGCGGCCCGTGGGATCGATATTGATCAATTACCACAGGTGGTAAATTTTGATTTGCCAAATGTTCCTGAGGATTATGTCCACCGTATTGGCCGTACAGGTCGAGCAGGGTCTAGTGGCCAGGCGGTTTCACTGGTTAGTGCAGATGAGTTTAAGCAGCTCAAAGATATTGAGCGCTTAATTAAGCAATTAATTACTCGAAAGGAAATTGAGGGGTTTGCTCCTGTAAACTTATTACCTGAGTCGAAATTAGACACGCGACCGTTCAAAGCAAAAAAGCCTAAAAAACCAAGGACAGATCATAAAGATGGTCAACGTTCTGTCGCAAGCTCACATGGACACAGGCCTAAAACGAATAACCGCAACAAAAAAAGGCCGTAAAGTAGATCCCCTATAGGGGTGTTAAATCCTTAGCACCCCGCATCCACCATATCAGAGACTTTCTTAAAGAACTTCCTTAAGTAGCTAAAATTACCGAAATCTCAATAGCTTTTCTTGTCATTTGAATGGTGTAAATATTGGTAATTTAAAGTCTTTTCTTTACTCGTAACACGATAGGCCTTAGATTAACTTAATTTTTGATTTGTTAGGAGTATCCGTGATTGAAATTGGTAAGGTTAATAACTTGACTGTAAATAGGGAAACTAAGTCTGGTTTCTATTTAAAAGACCTTGAATCAGATGAGGAAGTTTTTATGCCACCTTCTATGGCGCCCATTAAAATGTCCATTGGCCAAGAGTTAAAAGCATTTGTTTATCTCGATACCAGAGGTAGTCTGGTTGCCACTGAGCAAATTCCTTTTGCTCAGGTTGGAGAGTACGCTCTAATGAGTGCTATCGATATCACAGACTTCGGTGCATTTTTTGACTGGGGAATTGAAAAAGATCTTCTCGTTCCTGGCAAAGAGCAAAAAGTTGAAATCAAAAGTTATGAAGATCATATTGTAAGAGTATGTCTCGAAGAAGAGACTAATAGGGTTTATGGGACCACTAAACTCGGGAAGTATATTGAGGCATCTGATTTTGACGTTTGTGATAATGATAAAGTTAAGATCGTTCCGGTTGTTAAGAATGATTTAGGTTATCGAGTTATTATCAATAAGAAATTTATAGGAATGATTTACGATAATGAGATCTTTACCCCTATTCAAATTGGCAAAACCTATGATGGGGTGGTCAAAAAAATAAGAACTGATTGTCTGATCGATGCGGCCCTTCAAACTCAGGGCATCCTCAACGTTGTCGAAGCAAAGGTTAAGATTTTAGAGTTACTTGGGCAGTATGAAGGGAAATTAATTCTAAACGATAAAAGTTCTCCAGAAGCGATTAAAGAGATGCTAGGCATGAGTAAAAAGACCTTTAAGAATGCGATTGGGATGCTTTACAAGGAAAGGAAAATCATCATCAAAAATGATGGTATTGAATTAGTCAAAAACTAAAAGAAAGCCGCTTTATTTTTGTTGAGACTTTTGAGGTCGCGGACCACGCATTTTAGTGATTAATCCGTTGAGAAATTTTCTGAGAACCTGGTCTCCACATTCCTTATAATTAGCATGATCTTCTTTGCGAAAGAGGGCCGAAAGCTCAGATTTGGTCATTTCAAAATTTTCGAGTTTGAGAATATCGATAATATCACTGTCTTTTAAAGAAAGCGCCACTCTGATCTTTTTAAAGATATCGTTGTTCGTCATTTTATTTACCCTATCGTTATCAGTAACTAACATCGGGGTTATATAATAGTTGAGACTAGATTGCTATCTTGGTGTGAACGAATCACTGGCCAATTAATAAGAGTTTAAATTATAGAGCGGCCATTTAATACACGAAATTTGTGTTATACCTCTTCCATGAGCGAAAAATTTGAAAACCTATCTTTAAAACAAGAATTATTGACTAATCTCAGTGAATTAAAATTTAATTCTATGACACCAATCCAGGCCAAGAGCTTACCTCTTGTTTTAGAGGGCAAAGATATTATTGCTCAGGCCAAAACGGGAAGTGGTAAAACGGCGGCCTTTGGGTTGGGAATTCTTAATTCATTAGATTCCTCACAATTCCTGATTGAATCATTGATTTTATGTCCCACCAGAGAATTAGCGGAGCAAGTCGCCAAGGAAATACGTACGCTTGCTCGCATGGTCAATAATGTGAAAGTACTGACCATTTGTGGCGGTGTCGCTGAGTTTCATCAAGAGAAATCACTTTCTCATGGGGCCCATATTATTGTGGGAACACCGGGGCGGGTTTTAAGTCTATTAAAGAAAGGGTTATTAAAGCTTGAAAAGGTTAAAACATTTGTTTTGGATGAAGCTGATCGTATGCTAGATATGGGTTTTTATGATGAAATGATGGATATTGCCTCCTATTTGCCGCAAGAGCGACAAACATTATTATTTTCAGCAACGTACCCAGATGAAATAAAAGAGCTCGGTGAAAGCATTCAAGTTGATGCTATTGAGGTCAAAGTTGATACCGAACATGAAGCGAATAGTATTAATCAAATATTTTTTGAAGTAGATCGGCATCAAGATAAAAATGAAGCACTATTAAAAATTTTGGGTAATTATAGGCCAGAGCGGTTAATTGTTTTTTGTAAAACCAAGCAAATAACTGATGATGTCGCTAGATTCCTTAAAAATAACGGTATCTTTGCTGCTGGAATTCACGGAGACCTCCAGCAAAATGAAAGAACGGCAGTTTTAACAAAATTCTCAAACCATAGTCTGTCTGTTCTGGTTGCCACTGATGTCGCGGCAAGAGGTCTAGATATTCAAGAGTTACCAGCTGTGGTGAATTTTGACCTTCCGACGGACCCCGAAGTCTATGTCCACCGTATCGGGCGCACCGGACGGGCGGGTAAAACGGGGCAGGCCTTTAGCCTTTTTATTCATAAGAATCGTTACCGACTTGATGCCATTGAGGATTTAACAAATATTTCGTGTAAAATTGAAGATAGTCGCGATTTATCTTCTGATGAAGAATATGGGTTAGTGCCTCCGATGCAGACGATGTATATCGGAGGTGGAAAAAAAAATAAATTGCGGCCCGGAGATATCCTTGGGGCCTTGGTTGGAGAGGCGAAAATTGATTCAAATAATGTTGGCGATATTTCGATTTTTAATATTTTGAGTTTTGTCGCTATCAAGCATGAATGGATTGATCAAGCCGTTGATAAATTACGTGCAGGTAAGATTAAAAATAGAAAGTTTAAAGTTGGATTTGCCTAATCATTAGTTAAAGGAAATGAGTCTCATGTTAGAATTAAGCTTAGAAGGAACTGAATTTATCCCATTATGTGATCTTTTAAAAAGAATGGGCCTTTGTGAAACTGGAGGTCATGCAAAAACAGTTATTGCCGAGGGGGCTGTCAAAGTAGATGGTGAAGTCGAATTGCGTAAACGATGCAAAATCAAGTCCGGTCAAATTATTGAGTTTTCAGGCCAAACGATAAAGGTTATTGCTTAAATTTTTTTGAAATGACTTCCACCTCCAGTATTCCTTATCTTTGGTATTCGTAGACAGACCTCATTTGTGTCCTTAAAATACGAAAGCTCATTAAATAGGAGTCATTCCATGTCAGATGAAACTATATTTACCCAAAAAATAGATACTGGTCACCGCGAACCACAAGTCATAATCGATTATCAAGAATTTAAAAAGGTTATTGATAGTCGGAGAAGTGTGCGTGTTTTTTCAAAGGATAAGGTCAGTGATACTATTATCGATAATGCATTAGACGATGCCCTGAAAGCGCCCAATTCATCTAATTTACAACCATGGAAATTTGTCTGGGTTAAAAGCGAGGCCAAGAGAGAGGAATTAGCGAGGTATTGCTTTTCTCAAAATGGCGCCAAAACAGCTCAGCATATGATTATCTGCATTGCCCAAACTGGGACATGGAAAGAGCATTGTCAAATGACTCTTGATCAAATGAAGAAAATGGGTATGGAAGTACCCTCTGTTGTCACCCAATATTACACAAAGATAGCTCCTGTCGCCTATGGCCTAATAGGGCCTTGGGGAGTTTTATCCCCATTAAAATGGCTGCTTTTTAACACTCTAGGCGTTTTCAGGGTTTCTCCAAGAGAGCCTATTTGGCCCAGCGACCTCAAAACATGGGCGGTCAAATCGACGGCGCTTGCTTGTGAAAACTTTATGCTTTCAATTCGTGCGCAAGGTTTTGACACTCTACCGATGGAGGGTTTTGATGCCAAAAGGGTCAAGAGAATGTGTGATCTTGGTGGCCATGATCATCCTATGATGATTATAGCAGTGGGAAAAAGGGATGAACGGGGTATTTATGGGCCACAAATGCGATTTCCCAGGGATCGCTTTGTAGAGAAAATTTAACCATTAGCGATTCGAGCGATTTGTGAAAAAAGAAATGAAGTATAAAGCGAGTAGAATTCTTTTGGTCATAATTATACCTTTGGTATTGGGGCTTTATTTTTCGAGCGCAATATCACTTGGCCTCGCGATTTTTACGACAATTGTTATTTTGTGGTTTAGCGAACTCATTCCGTTGGCAGCAACAGGGCTTCTGGTACCTGTTTTGGCCACAACCTATGGCCAATTAAGCGTTGAGCAGGCCTTCGCTCCGTTTGGTAACCAAATCTTATTTCTTTTCGTAGGAAGTTTTATCCTGGCGAAGGCCATGATTAAACATCGTTGGGATCAGAGGATGGCCTTTTTTATTCTTTCCAGGCCAATATCTGGAAAATCAATTGGAAGCCTTTGTCTTGTCATTTCGCTTTTAGGTTTTGTTTTGAGCATGTGGATATCTAATACCGCTGCATGTGCCATCATCGTCCCTATTAGCGTAGGGCTGATTCAAACGTTAAGAGAAAAATTTGAAAATAAAGATGATTTTAAAAGGTTTAAGGTTAGGCTGCTTTTGACTTGTGCTTTTTCCTCCAGCATTGGAGGATTGGCCACGCCTATTGGTTCACCCCCAAACCTTTTGGCCATTGAATTTTTAAAGGGAAAGGGAATTATAATTGATTTTCTTGATTGGATAATGATCGGGGCGCCAATTGCTTTGGTGATGCTACTTTTACTGAATCTTATTTTCTCTATAAGACTACCTGTTAAAAATGATCGTTTAGAAGGGATGCATTATTATTTTAAAAAGCAGTTAGATCAATTAGGTCGTGTTAGTCGGCAAGAGATTCAAGTGGCCTTTGCTTTTTCTTTGGCCGTTATTCTATGGATTTTACCGAGCCTTCTGAAAAATCTTCTTCCTGGTGAGAAGTGGGTCGTCGATTTATATCAGGCAATTCCCATGGGAATTGTGGCCTTGATTGCAGCGCTTTCTCTTTTTATTATGTTTTATAAGAAGGAGGGGAAATGGGTAAGTAATATTTCCTGGAAGGACGCGGCGAGTATCGATTGGGGGACAATCCTTCTTTTTGGCGGTGGCCTTTGCATGGGAACCATTTTAAATACCTCAGGATTAGCGAAGCTCTTCGGTTCATTGGCCTTTTCCTGGACTGATGCCCATACTCCATTTTATCTTATTACATTCGTTTCGGTGACCTTTGCGATTATCATGTCGGAGATGAGTTCAAATACTGCCTCAGCATCTATTGTGATCCCTATTCTTCTTGCGATATTAACAGGGTTTGGGCCCATTGAACTTCATCATATCATTATCGCAACGGCCTTTGGAGCTAGCTTTGGCTTTATGTTACCTGTCTCAACACCACCTAACGCTATTGTTTTTGGGACAGGTCATATTAAATTAAGGGATATGATTACTAATGGCATTATTTTTGATTTGACTGGTCTTGTGGCCATCACATGTTATGTTTTTTTTCGTTTAAAAGTTTTTTATTAGTAGCTTTGAAACCTATCATGAAAAGGTGATATGAAATATTGTTTTAGAGAAATATTATGTTCCATTTCACAAAGTAATTTTTTGATTATGTCCTTTGATCGAAGGTGAAAAACATGGATGTCGTCAGATATTTGTTTAGTGGCATAGCACAGCATTTTCCCTAAATTTCTTATTGAGCTGCCAATACGAAAACTCAGGACTTTCAATTATTTTATTAAATGATAGGCGTGCGGAGCGCTTACGCTTAAGGGTGATATCTTAGTAAGATCGATTAGATATACCCTAAGATTGTGATAATAGTACTTTAAAGCGCTATTGATGGTAAAAGATCTTCAATTACTAGATTCTTGACTCGTTTGGTTTTTTTTTAGGTGAATGCTAATATCCTAGCAGGTTTTTCTTAATATTTTTATTTATTAAAGGAATATCTAATGGTCGCGAGAGCAAGAAGCAGCGATTAAAGGGTCATTACAATAAAGGGAGAAGCAAACGGTAGAAGTTATTCTTAAATGAGGAGAGAGTGAAAGAAAAATGTCATAACATTAGGCGCAACTGCTGTCATACGCGAAAAGGTCAAAGATATGAGATTGATTTTTCTGGGGACTTCATCAGGGTCCCCCACCAAAACTCGGAATGTAACGGGCCTAGCTGTTAGTGGGAGAAATTGTTCTTCCTGGTCGTTATTTGACTGCGGAGAGGGAACTCAGCACCAAATTCAAAAAACAAAATTAAGCCTTTTTAAATTGAGAAGAATTTGGATCACCCATCTGCATGGTGACCATATTTATGGACTGGCGGGATTACTTAACTCCCGAAGCATGGAAGGCTGTGAAGCTCCTCTTCACATTTATGGGCCACGAGGGATTGAAGAATTCACCATGACGATGTTAAGAATAAGTCAATCCCATCTCACCTATGACCTATTATTTCATGAAATCCCTGACGTCGGGGAGGCCTTTGATTTTGACGAAGAAAGTATTACCGCTGTGCCCTTATCCCATAATGTGACGAGTTTTGCTTTTGTCATTAAAGAGCGACCTCATCAGGTTAAGATAAATATTAAAAGAGCGAAAGAATTAGGAATTCCTTTTGGTCCGCAATTGGGGCAATTAAAAAAAGGTCAAGTGATCACACTAACAAATGGTCAGATTATTTATCCCGAGGATTTGATTGAGCCTCTTCCAGAGGGGAGGAAAATTATCATTAGTGGTGATAATAATAAACCCGAATTATTATTACCCTATCTGCCCGATACACAACTATGGGTTCATGAGGCCAC
>JBFGZE010000052.1:0-23195 GCA_041586955.1 Bacteriovoracaceae bacterium | reverse complement strand
GGGTTGCTATAAATAAAAAAAGTGCCAGAATTAAAAGGCATAAAATACTTCTTATTGAAGAAAAATTAGTGCAAATATAAAAAGTTAATTACTTGGCAATAAAGATAAAAAGGAAAGGAAGTTCCAGGCCAACTTACGTATCACCACAAAAAGGCAAAGTTGTTGAGAATGTTAAGAATTTGCATGGCCCTCTAGCGATATAATCCAAAGGTTATAAGGGAGCATTGTTTCAAAGTAATTTTAGTCAGTTACGAGCTTTCCTATTCATAAAGGTTTCAAAGTCTAGAGCAGGTTTGTATCTCTTATCGCCCAACGCTAAAAAACTTGAGCAAAATAAATTAAAAATATAGTATCAATACCTTACACATTCCTGATAAAATCAGTACAAAATAATGGATTAATTTCAAAAAAATATTGATATTTAAAGCAAGCTTGAGGAGACCCTATGCCTGAAATTTTGTTAACTAAGGATTTGGAGTACCTCGCTCTATTCTCATCAGTTTTGATTTTACCTAAAATCTTTTTAAGGTTTAGAATCCCATCAGGAATAACCGCGCTATTTATCGGTATCTGTGTATCCCTAATTGATCCAGCAGTCCAAAATGATCTTCTCTTTCGCTTTCTTTCCCAGATTGGTATCACCTCTCTGTTTTTATTTGCGGGTCTTGAAGTGGACTTTCATGAGTTAAAGCAAGATAAAGTTTACCTGGGTAAGTATCTGGCCAAATTTACGATTGTCTTGGCCATCATTACTGTTGGAATCAAGAACATCTTCGCATTAAACATTCAAAATGCAGTCATCTTATCCCTAGGAATTTTTACACCATCTGCGGGGTTTATTTTATCTTCCCTTCACTCTTATGAAGTAAGCCCAAACCAAGAATATTGGATAAAATCAAAGGCCATCTGTAAGGAAGTTTTATCTATCATACTACTTTTTATGGCGCTACAGGGAAATGACCTGAAAGCGATACTCATCTCATTATCATTTTTTATTGGTTTATTTATATTTTTACCTTTTATTTATCGAATATTTTTTAAGTTTATCTCTCCCTATGCACCTAATTCTGAAATTCCCTTCCTCGTCGCTCTTTCTTTGATTTCAGGAGTTATTTCAAAAGAGCTAGGGGCCTATTATTTGGTAGGCGCCTTTGCAGTGGGGTTGATAGGATCGAGATTTAAAAGGAATATTTTTAAAGAGGGCGAGGAGGCACTCTTTAGGTCTTTGTCTGGTTTTTTTAGTGTATTTCTGCCATTTTACTTTTTTTATGCGGGATTAAAGTTATCAATATATAAATTCGACACACCGGCCCTTATGATAGGGTTATCAATGTTTATCATCTTTGTTCCACTAAGAATGGTTCTTATTAATAATAGTTTTAAATTTTTGTTTAAAAAACTTAAATTCGACAATTATAAGGTCTCTCTTGCTCTCATGCCGACCCTCATTTTTGGACTCATCACCGCGAATATTTTACTGGAACGAGAAGAAGTTGATAGCGCCATAGGATACGGACTGATTAGCTATACTCTTCTCACCAGTATCATGCCGGCCATTTTCTTTAACCTTCATAAAAGATTCAAGATGAAAGAGGCCACTTCATAAAGGATGATCGACTCCCGCTACTATGGCAGGACTATTTTGTGATAAGAAGTTGATGAAGATTAAAGAAACACTCTCCACTATCATTTGTGTTTTTCACAAGCGTTGCAAATCTTTGAGGATAATTTGTGGTGATTCCACTGACACCTAAATTAATAAGTTTTATTGCCTCCGCTAAATTATCCACTGTCCACGGTAGTACCTGAAGGTTCAATTTCCTAGACCTTTGAATTAATTCTCGATCAACATCACCGTAAAATGGGGCAATGGCCTGAGCATTTAATATCTTTTGGATTTTTGAAAGTTCTTTTTGGGAGGGAATTTCTCCTTGTTCAAAGAGAAGAACTTGCTTAATACTTTTTGCCACTTTTTTAAATGAAATTAAAAAATCGATATCAAAAGATCTCACGATGACCCTCTCCCTCAGGGCCGATCTTCTTATTTTATGAGAAATCGTTTTTAACATAAGATTTTTATTCGTTGATTCATCGACCTTTATTTCCATATGCATAATGAACTTATATTTTTCTTTTTTTAACTCACTCATAGATTCAAATAATTCATCCAAAGTAAGGATTCTACTATTACTCGAACTATAAACGAGTTTAGAAATTTCAACATAGCTTAATTCATTAATATATCTATCTTCGTCAAGGCCAACAAATCTTTTAGCGCTTAATATAAAGTCATGATAAATGACAGCAACTCCATCGCGCGTAAGATGAACATCAAATTCAATTGATCGAGCACCATTTTTAATGGCATCCTCAAACGCACCAATTGTATTTTCAATATGTTTAGCTTGATCTCCCCTATGAGCGCTCAAATCAAAGGGCGCAATCGCAAACGATTGATTTATACACAAAGTAGCTAACAGAGAGATTAAAATAGAGTTCATCGGTGCTATTTAGCATAATTAAGAGGAGTTATCCCTCATAATGAAGGCTTTACCGACTAGGGTCAACTCCATCATAAAATCAATAAATTATATCAGTATGGCCGCGACCTTGAGAGTTTAAGAGTTTAAAATGGACAGTAAAACGCTTTCTTTATGGATACATCTGGGCCGCACCGTCTTGATCAAGAGGACTTAATCGATCCCCAAAACCTGTGCCTCCACAGCTTTTATAGTGCATAATTGAGTCAATATCATAATCAGTAATAGGTCTATAATTTTGATCTTCTTCCCTGCACTGAGATGGACTCTTGGGATGGATTTGTTCGTGCCGAAAGCCGAGTACATGCCCAAATTCATGTAACATGGTATTTCTTATATATGAAGTCATATGTAGATACTTTTCATTAACTCTAATATGGCGATTCTTTCTTTCTGCGTTTGGGAAAAAGGCCTTCATTGAAAAAGGCAACCTTTTTACGGATCGAGTAATAGAAAAAATGGTTTTTTGTGTTTTGACACAATTGGCATCTTCATCGCCAATATAAATAAATCGAACATTAGCATGCTCCATCCATTTTTCGGCCGCAGAGTTTGCAGCATCAATGATCTGGGGTTTATATTTACCAAATTTATCTGATACACAAAATGTTAAATTAAATCGATCTGTATCGTTCCAGATATTATCTTCATTTTGAGATAATGTACTGGCCACCAGCTCATGACGGGGTTCAACGAAGGTACCACATGTGGCCCAGGTGGAGTTGCTGAAAATTAAGAAAATAGATAAGATTTTTATGATCATAAAATATGTTAAATGAGAAATTACGGTTTTCAAACCTCGTATTGATATTATTTACCAAAGGCGAGGATTTATTGAAACGATAGCGCAGACAGCGCAACGCAATAAACATTTGCGCATCGGTAAACAATTAATCAACGAGGACAAAGGTCTTATCGCAAAAATGGCGAGGCCATTTTTTAGTAAAATACCTTCCAGGATAGTGTAAATCCGTTTTTAAATGTGAGGATGCTCAAAGAAGCTGAAACTATGGCCATTCAATAATCTGGACTTATTCGTTTTTGCCAAATTGATAAGAGAAATCATTTCATTTCGCTTACCGGGACACGAATTGATCACCATATAATTTGAATTTAAAAATATCTGAGAGAGGCCCAATCCGGCCCCAGCGGATTCATTAGATATTTTATTCTCAGTTTGAATTGCTTTATAGATATACTTAACCACCGTTTCTTTTGTTAATGAGCCAAAAGGATCTTCCATTGATATTGCAAGAAAATCTTTATCGAACCCAATTTTCAGTATGCCCTGCTCGTGATTTTCTAAAACAATATCATACTTTGAACGGCTAAGATGATTGTACTTTACACTGCCATCAAGATTTCGAGGAGCATCAAATATGGCATTCATAATGAGTTCATCACAAGTCTCAATAACTGCGTTTAAAATGGTGCTACTCGTAATGTGTGATGATAAATAGAGATACACCTGATCTAAATAATGACTTTTTAGCTTAAAATCCTTTATTTTTAATTCCATCATTTGATAATTAGGATTCAAGTAAACTTCCATCCCCCAAGTATAAAGATGATGATATTTTAAACTTGTAGTCTTTTCTAGTTGATGAAATCTTGTGTTTGCAGGGTAAATAAAATGATCATACTTATCTATATTAGAAAAAAGTTGTTTTAAGGTATCATAAGATTTAAAGACCTTCGCTTGCTTGTCTATTTCTAAATACTGCCCTTCAAACATTGCTAAGGGAGTTGGTAGCATAATATGGAAAATTGTCCCTTTATTGGGCAAAGAAGTGACATAAACTTTCCCGTTTAGATCATTTTCAATAATATTTTTTACTGCATCTAGGCCGACACCTCTACCTGAGATATCTGAAACATTATCCCTGGTACTTAGACCACTATGGAAAACATATTGAATTATTTCTTCTGCTGCTAAATTATTTAACTTTGACTCAGTCTTAATTTTATTGCTTATAATTTTTTCAGTCAGTTTTTCAATATCAATACCTTTTCCATTATCAATGATCTGGATTAATAAATGGTATTTATTATTTTCAAACTTAATTTTAAGATCGCCTGTTTGATCAATCCCGTGATCAATGGCATTGCGAACAATATGAGAAAGGGCATCGTTCAGATCACCTATACTTTTCTTGTCTAAAAAGAATGTTTCCGACTCAAATTCAAATCGAATATCTTTCCCTAATGAGGTTGACGTTTTATCAACCAGATCAGCCATATTCTCCCTAATTGAATCGACACTCTCCCCTTCTAGGTGCATAAATTTTCGAAGTAGTTCTTGTTGTTCATTTACTTTTAATAAACTTTGTACAAATGTGGTCTTATATTTATCTTTTTTAGAACTTTCTATTTCTGGTGAACTATTTGTTGTTTTCTCATAAAAATTAAAAATGATTTTATATTGCTTATCTAGTGACTCAACGTCTCTCAAAAATTTTTGTTCGTTAATATCTAAACCTAATTGGTCTTCCAAAAGATGGCATTCATTGGCCATTCGCTGGAGCCCCATTTGATTGGCAGCGCCCTTAAGAGTGTGCAAGATGCGAAATAATTCTTTTAAATTTTCGCTACTGCTCCAAGAGGGTTTTTGTAACATAATATTCATCTTATTGAGGTTTTTTGTTGCCCCACTGACAAATTTATTCAAAACGTCCTTTGGATATTTTAATAATTTTAAAAGAATTTCGACTTTTTGATCATTTTCTTCCTTCTGACTTGAGATCTCTCTTTGGAGCTCTCTCTCCTCTGTCACGTCAGTAAAAATCAAAAGAAACTTCAGTACTTTTTCACCTATAATAATTGGAACCCAAGATAATGTAATTTCTCTATTTCCAATATTTATTTCTTTGGGCAGTAACTCCTCCACCATATCCCATAAACTGGGATCAGAAAAAATGGTCTCTAAGGCCTCATCTAAGACCGACGCATCGTCCTCATTCCCCTCTTGATAAAGGAAAGTGCTGATTTTTTGACCAGCAATTTTGGCCTGAGGGAAAAGAACTTTCATAAAGGAGGAAAATTCTTTATTGATTATGAGATTGGGTGCAATGGTTATAATTCCCTGATGAATATTATTCATGATATCGGAAATTTCTTTTTTCTGATTCGTTATAAAGGTGTTTTGCTGGACCAAGTCATCGTTGGCATGCTTAAGTTTTTGGGTGCGCTCTTCGACCTTTGCTTCAAGCTCAGAGTTTAATTGTTCCAATTGTTCACTATATTTTTTAATTTTCTTTTCGTGTTTAACCCGCTCTGAAATATCCCTGACTGTGACCATAATGGCGTCACTCATTTCAAAATTTACCAAAGAGGTCGTCATCTCAATGTATAATTTTCGGCCTGAACCTCGTTTCATGATACGTAAAGGGTCAAGGCCTGTTTTCCATTGAATGGTCGATTCAAGAATGGTTTTTATCGCTTCAATATCTTCATCAAAAAAAAGATCGAGAAATGATAATTGATAAAGATCACTCTCTTCGTGGCCAGAAAGATCAACTTGTTTGGTATTTAAAAATAAAATCTGGAAGGTTTCTGGCCTAACAATCAACACGCCATCTTGAGAATAATTATAAATACTTTGATAAAGATTTTTATCGCTAGAAATAGATGTTTGTGATGGTATGCCCATTTAGTCTCTCTTTAAAAAGCTAAAGTAATGACTTGCGACACCGTCAAAACTCATGGCGTGCTCACACTCAGAGCATTTTAATTCGGGCACATTACCAGGATCAAAATTGGCCACTTCTAAAAGGCACTCTCGTTCCTCATCACATTCTTCACAATAGTACGGAGCGTAAAATTTAATTACGCGAGAACCACCCATAAAATCGGGCACGGCATTTAATTGCTTAACAGTAACCAAGGAGCAATTATCATAGGATAAATTTTTATCTCCTGTATTAATGACCTCAACCCACTCCTTTACCCCACATGAATTTATGCGGGTTAAATTTTTGAAATCGACAATAATATCTCCATTGAGCTCTTTTAATACTGTTAAATCAGATTTTTCATCTAAATATCCATCCAGCTCTACTTTTTCGCCATTAATTGTTACCTTTAAACTACTCATATTATTTCCTATTTATTAACAATAAACTGACTAATATCAATCGTTTTAGCTTCGTCATTCATTAGACTTTCATTTTCAAGGGGAAGCACGAGTTTAAAAGTTGACTCTGCACTTTGCTCATCAAAAAATATTTCTCCGGAGTGGTCTATTGCTATTTTTGAAGCAATACTTAGTCCAAGGCCTGTTCCCGCGCCCTTGTTTTTTGTCGAAAAAAATGGCTTAAAAATTTCAGAACGTAAATCTTGGGGTACTCCTGATCCTGAATCACTGACGGCAAATACAATATTTGAATCTTCTAGGGTGACTTTCAATGTAATTTTATGCTGATCAACTCCCAGGACTTCATCCATCGCATTATTAATGAGGTTGACTAATATTTGAATAATCTGAGTTGAGCGGCAAGGAATTTTTATTGCTTTCACCTCATCTGTGATCTCAAGGTTTAAAGTAATATCATCATTTTTTAAGCGGACAGAGAGGATCAATAGCGTATCGTCGACAATAGATTTTACTGAGCACAATTCACCTTCTAACCAGCACTGACCTCTTGCCAGTTTTTTCATATTATCAAAAATTTCTGTCGTTACCTTGACATGCTTTTTAATGTTATTAAGCTGGTCCAAAGCATCTTGAGGTTTATCTTTTTCGAGACAGGTTATGGCCCGTTGACTGATCATAGAGATGCATGCCAAAGGATTCCTTACCTCGTGAGCAATTCTGGAATAAAGCTCCGAAAGGTTGGCCATATTGATCACTGAGTTTAAATTTTGTGATAAATTTAAATTTTTCTTTAAACTTTCTAATTCACTAATATCTTTGACGCAAAATATAAGATCATCACCAGAGGGTGTAATCGAAACTAAACAATCTTTCGGGTCTTCACCAGGTATAATCATCAGGGAAGAAATGTTTGTTTCAGGCATTTTAGTTTTTTCCACAGACTCAATTTTTTCATTTATTAAATCCATATTGAGGAAAATATCAGGTAATATTTTCCCCGCGACAAGATCGAGAGTGGTGCCGAGGAGATCAGCGGTTGCCTTATTGACTTTTTGGATGGTTCCGTGATGGTTGACAACGATGACCCCATCAAACATAGAATTTAAAATCTTATCAGCAAAATCAAAGGCCTCACCAAAAGTACTCTCTAATTCACCTTCATTGGTTGGTTCATTTAAATTCTCTGAAGACGGCTTAAACAAATTGGTAATTTTCTCTTCGAGGGATTTTGAGGTAATGGGTTTAATGACAAAATTACTGACACCAGCTTTGATACAGCGTAAAACTTCCTTCTTGTCCGTTAAGGCAGATACAATTAAAAAAGGAATATCCTTAAATTGAGGGTCAGCTTTAATTGCGGTTAAAAATTCATAACCGTTCATTATGGGCATTTCATAATCGGAAATAATAATCTCCACCTGATTGGGAGTACCGAAATTGTTTTTTAAAATTTCCAACGCCTCAGCGCCATCTTCTGCCTCTAAAGGTCTTTCAAACCCTAAACTTAAGAGCTCTTCTATTAGAAGGGACCTCATTCCTTCAAGATCATCCACCACCAGAATTTTTTTACCTAAAATTTCTTTATCCATATACCCTTCATTTCACAAAATTATCTTAACTATTGTATCAATCTTTTTTATTCCGCGAAATATTAAGCAATTATTTATTTATTTATTTATTATTTGATGTAAAATTATGGCAGTGGATCTATTAGAGAAATTATGGGCAAATTAAAAATATTAACCGTTGAAGATGATCAGGAATTCAGAGAGCAATTTAAAAAGACTGTTCATCTTTGCTACTACGATACCTTATATGCTGAAGCAGATAATGGTAGACTGGGTTTACAAAAAGCGGGTCTCCAAGATTTTGATGTAATCTTCCTAGACCTTGATATCCCCCTGAGATCGGGAATTGAGTTCATTAGAATCTTCAAGACTTCCTATGTCCGAAAAAATATCAATAATAAAAACACGAATCAATTTTTACCAATTGTCATTATGACCGCATCCATCGATGAAAATAGCGTGCGTGAGGCAATTACTTTAGGTGTTAAGAACATTTTGGTTAAGCCTTTTGACGATAAAGATGTTAAAGAGGCGATAATGAAAGTCACCAAAATAACAAATCCGGATATTTACAAGGCCATGCACTAGGATGTACCTGCGAGAGCATTTCAGGCATTTTATCATAATCATTTGTTCATTCATTTCTCTCAATACGCCAGCACAAACACCAGTTTCCATTATTGAGCTCGCATGGGAAAAAGTCCCATTGGCCAAGTCCTATAATATTAGAATTAAAACCATAAATGATCGCCTTATCTTAGAAAAAAAATCCCAAGAAAGTATCGCCAAGATTCAAATTCCTCCCGGCCGCTATCAATTTCAAATTTCTGCCAATGATTACCTCGGTCGCCAAGGCCTCTGGAGCGCTCCCTCCCTCATCGATGTTAGGCCAGAGGCGCCAAAACCGCTCCCGCAAAAAGACACTCCGATTTACGCTCGCGCGGGAAAAGTCAAAAAAATAAATTTGCGTTGGGAAAGCTTTCATCAAGAAACGTCTTTCTTTCTCCAAGTTTGGAAAAATGAAGATATTATTTTCACAGGCGATATTACAACGAATAATCATGACATTGAGTTTCCAGGACCTGGTGATTATAGTTTTGCCGTCCACTCAAAGATCAATGGCGTCACCAGTGAGGATAGTGAAAGAGAATATATAACGATTATAGAGCGACCCGATCTCTCTCCGATCACAATAATATCTCCAAAAGAGAACATCAGATTTTCTTCACCTATGAGTTATTTTAATTGGACTCCCATCAAAAAAATAAACTCCTATTTTGTCGAAATAACAAAAAAGGAAAACGACCAAGCAAGTATCATCTTAAATGCCCAGTTTAAAACAACCTCTTTTATTAAATTTCTTGAAGATGGTGACTACTCCCTTAAAGTTTGCCCTATCGATGAATTTGGGATTGATGAACAATGCGCTATTCATAATTTTTCCATGCTTAGAAAGCGTTTCTCCAATCTTTTGACCCTTGCAGCCAATTATTCTTTTGGTTCCATTACAAATACCAGTCAAAATGACTTTAAAAAAAATGATCATTCCTCTTTAAATATGACCGAGTTTCAAATTGATTCCAATTTTTGGAAATACTTGGGTGCAGGGATAAGTATCAAAAAAGGAAGCTTAAATTATAATCGTGTTGATAGCACCACCTTCGAGGCAGAATTTAATGAGCAGTACGCCTATTTAAGCCTCATTAATTTATATAAAACCAAACGTTTTTTACATACTCCCCGCCTTGACCTTGGCCTTTACTCACAAGAATTTTCACCACCAGAAACGCCCTTTAGCCTTATCGCGCATAAAGTAAGTGGACTCTGTTTAAATTTAAACTGGAACATTATCTTTAATGAAAAATATCAATTGCAGCTTTCCTATAAATTCGCCCCCAAACTCACTCTTACCGAAACTCCCATCAAAATAAGTGAAGAGGCGAGCAGCTCTCTTAGCGAATTAAAAATTAATTTTAGTTACCAACCGTTTAAACAAAATATATTGTTAAACATTGGTTATTCACGACAAAGCTTAAGTTCAACCTACTCTGGAAATTTAAATTTTTTACAAAGCGAAAGCAGTGTTAAGCAACAACTTAACTCCCTATATTTAGGTCTCACTTACTTCATCAATTAAGGTTTCTTAATTACCCCACAATTGCCTTCAAAATAATGCCAAGTTTTTCGGTCGATTTTAAAAAAAATAACAATTAATAATATTTAAATTAACTTTTAATCTCGGGCACTTATAAAGGTCTCAATTTAAACCGATACAATATAAAAGAGGGTTAGCTCGTTGAAAAATTATAGCTTTTTATTAACATTGATCGCCTTTGTTTATGCATGCCATATTCATGCAGACACTCAGCTATTTCAGGGTGACCAAGACCATGCTTCCAATGGTTTTTCTGCAATCAATGTTGCAACTTCTTGGGAGGCGGTCTCCGCAATTGATGATCAATACGCGTCTGGGGTTGGAGATAATCAGATTTTTAAAGTGAATTTAGACCTTGGTACCCCCGCTATTGATAATGGGCCCTATGACCGAGTCATTGTTTTGGTTCGTGCGCGTGCCATCGATCACGATGGTGATGATAAAATTCAAATAAAAATAGGCAATTCAGGAGGTACAAAGAGTTCCAATGACTTAACGTTCACCTCATCACAATGGGTAGATTTTGAAGTGACATTCATTCAAAACCCCTCAAGTTCTCCCTGGATCTATTCAGACTTCGCCACGGCCTTTGTTGAAGTTGAAACTAAAGATAAACATAACAAAAACCTTGAAGTTCAAATTGACCATATTCAGGTCGTTGCTGTTTATTCAGATACTGTCGGTCCCAATGCGATTAATGATTTAACTGTTTATAAAACGTCGGCGACAGAGATTTATGTTTTTCATACTTCCCCAAGTGATGATACCGGGGCGCAAGTCGCTAGCTACGACTTTCGCTACTCAAGCTCACCTATCACAGAGGCAAACTTTACCAGCGCCACTCCTGCTTCCACTGGAAGTGACAAATGTGGAGACCTGACCCCAATTTATCCAGGGACCTATTATGGTTGTAGGTTTACCGATTTAACAATTGGAAATACATATTATATGGCGGCAAAATCTTTAGATGAGGATGGCAATATCTCTCCTATTAGCAATGTTGTGTACGCTTCAACAATAATAGAACTAACAGATTTCACATCCCCTTGTGCGATAGCTGATCTCTCTGCTGATCATGCCAGTGGAGATAGAGTCCTCCTCTCCTGGACTTCCCCAGGAAATGATTGCAACTATGGAAAAGCTGATTCTTATCAAATTAAATATTCGATTAGTCCTATTACCAATCTCACGGACTTTACCAGTGCAACAGATTTCACAGGGTCACCAGGAGGTATACCATTACCCGACTTTCCTGGTGCAATACAAGAGGCTTCCCATCAAGGTTTTACAAATGGAAACACTTATTATTTTCGCATGAGAACGAAAGATGAGAGTAATAATTGGAGTGAACTTTCAAACGAAGTCTCTGTCACTATCAATACTGGCAGTGATATTACTGCTCCAGGAGTCATTTCAGACCTCAGTGTTGGGGTCATTACCGACACGACAGTTAAGCTTAGTTGGACAGCTACTGGTGATGATAGTGATAAGCTTTTGGCCAACAGTTACGATCTACGCTATTCAACCACGCCCATAACGAACTTAATGGAATTTAACGCTGCGACCACGGTAAACGACATGATTCTTCCAGAACCACCGGGAACCTATCAAAGTTTTACTGTAACGGGATTAAGCGCAAGTACCTTATATTATTTTGCAATCAGGGCAAAAGATGAGGTTCCGAATATGGGTCCGATAAGTAATACTGTTTCATTTACAACAGAAGCGAACGGCATTGATGTCATTGATCCTGATACCATTTCTGATCTCACCGTATCAGCGGCCAATGAATATAGTATTGAACTTCTATGGACTGCCGTTGGAGACAATGCCAATGAAGGGGCGGCCAATACCTACGATATTAGATATAGTACAAGCCCCATTAATGATTTGACGGATTTTAATAATGCAAATCTTTATACCACAAGCTTAATTCCCAGCACTGCAGGAGCTAGCGATCAAATTATGATATTGGGACTTGCCGCTAATACAACTTATTACTTTGGGGTAGTGGCCTTTGATGAAGACGGTAATCCTACCACTCCAACAATTGCCGCTGGTAACACGGCCAGCGGAACGACGACAAATTCTCCCGATAGCATTGCGCCCGATCCCATTTTGGCCACAAATATAACAGAGGTTTCTATCGGAAATTCCTTTATCAATATTTCCTGGCCGGCCCCAGGAGACGACGCAAGTACAGGGAGGGCCTCGGCCTATGATATTCGTTATCATCAGGCCAATACCACGATTAGTCAGGATGAATGGGATGATGCCACCGTTATTCAAGTATCCACTGAAGGAACGCCCTCTCTTGCAGGTGCTACAGATTCATTTTCATTATCAGGTCTTAGTGCCAACACCGATTATACATTGGTCATTCGAGCAATTGATGAAGTGGGAAATATATCATCACTTCCAAGCGGGGCGGCAAGTGACGATCGAAACTATACCTTTACCACCACCAACAATACTCCCCCTGCAACTCCTGTTATCACTACCGATGGCGGCAATGGCGTAGGTGTCGATTACTCTACCACGGACTCATTACTGATTCTCTCTGGCACGTGTGGCAGTGGTACCAATAGTATTCAAATTAATAACTCCACTGCGGGAGTCACTCAAAACTGCCCGGGAACATGGTCTTATAATAATCTCACCGCCAATTCACCACTTAATCAGGGGGCCAATAACTTTGAGGTCATTGCTTATAATATCACTAACGATCCTTCTCTAAGTGATAGTATCAATGTCACATTTACCCCTCTCTCAGCTGCCAACCTGAGCTACACCAGCTCAATAACATTTGCCGATACGGGCGTTGGTCAATCAAATGTACAAACACTAACGATTATTAATAATGGAACCAATAACGCAACTAGTTTTACCAGGTCTCTTTTAACTGGGACCAATTATAATATTTCGTCAACCACCTGTGGAACAAGTCTCTCCTTCTTAGTCAGCTGTACTGTGGATATAAGTTTTAACCCAATAACCGATGGAGTACATGCAGACACATTTCGATCAAATTATCATAACGGAACGATCACGGTTGATTCGGATAAGGCAATCTCCGGCACAGGATTAGACTTAGCTGACCATATCGATTTCACTGTGGAGCCTAGTAATTCAACCGCTAATGATGAAATTGCTCCCGTGATTACTATTCTGGACGCCTTTGGCAATACCGTTACAACAGGACCTGATGCCACCGCGCAAATAACGCTCTCTCTTGCCACTGGCACGGGCGCCATTGCCGGCACGGTATCTATGAATGCCGTGGCCGGTGTCGCGGACTTTACTGGAAAGGGAGTTCATATTGATTTGATAGGCGCCAAAACCATTACCGCCACCAAGGCCGATACCACCGGCTCAGGTGGCACCGCCAGTATGAATGATACCTCGGCAAGTTTTACCATTGTCCACAATTCCGCCTCCACAATTGACTTTACGACTGAACCCGCTAATACCGATGCTGGTGACGAGATTGCCCCTGTGATTACTATTCTGGACGCCTTTGGCAATACCGTTACAACAGGTGCTGATGCCACCGCGCAAATAACACTCACTCTTGCCACTGGCACGGGCACCATTGCCGGAACCGTATCCATGAATGCCGTGGCCGGTGTTGCTGACTTTACTGGGAAGGGAGTCAATATTGATTTGATTGGCGCCAAAACCATTACCGCCACCAAGGCCGATACCACCGGCTCAGGTGGCACCGCCAGTATGAATGATACCTCGGCAAGTTTTACCATTAATTTTGGCACAGCGACCTCAGTTAATTTTACAACGGGGCCTAGTAATACAGTGGCCGGGGAAGAAATAGCTTCGGTTGTTAAAATTCTCGACACCTTTGGTAATACTGTCACAACAGGAATTGACTCGACAGCACTCATTACACTCACTTTAACGAGCGGAACAGGGAGCCTTTTAGGAACTATTGCTAGTAATGCTGTGGCCGGTATCGCTGATTTCACAGGACTTGGAGTCAATATCGATCTCATTGGCGCCAAAAACATTACCGCCACGAAGTCAGATACCACCGGTTCAGGTGGAACAGCAAGTATGGCCGCTATTTCAGCAAGTTTTAATATAACCCATGCCATTGCCAATAAACTAACATACATCAATCAACCAGTGAATTCTCTCGCAGGTGCTGAGATTAATCCACTCATAGAAATCCAAGATAGTTTCGGTAATGTCGTTACGACCGGCAGTGATGCGACGGCCCTTACGACCTTAACTCTACAATCAGGAACAGGAACATTGGCCGGAACAATGGCCATCAATGCAATTGCCGGAGTGGTGGACTTTACTGGCCAAGGCGTTTATATCGACTTGGTTGGTGCCAAAACCATTACGGCAACAAAAGCCGATACTTCTGGTTCAGGCGGAACAAATAGTTTTAATAAAACGAGTAGTAGTTTTAGTATTACTCATGGACCGGCATCGGCCGTGGTCATTGTCAACCAACCCAATGATACCAATGCTAATACTGAAATTCCCATATCTGCCAAAATTATTGATGCTTATGGTAATACCATCACATCTGGAGTTGATTCGACGACAACCATTAATTTAACTCTACTCTCAGGACCTGGCGCCCTCGCTGGAAATGTATCTAAAAATTTAACTGCCGGAATAGTCGATTTTACCGGTGAAAATGTTCACTTGACTGCCAGTGGTATCAATTACCAATTAACGGCGACCAAAATTGACACAACGGGGACAGGGGGAACCATTAGCATGAACACTAATAGCAATTCCTTTATTAGTAATAATGTTGCTCCCCAGATTAATTTTATCGAACCAAATGGGGTCGGGGATTCTTTCTCTGATCCTAGTACCTTTACTGTCACTTGGACCGATCAAGATAATGAAAATGATAGTTTTAATATTTCCATTTATGCTAAAACGGTCAATACTGGAAATTGCGACACCAATGCAACCTTAATAATGTCAGGAATAAGTGGCCTAGCAGATGGTGCTTCTGACTCCCTTACGATAAGTGCATCCGATATCGCACCAGGAGCTTATTTTATTTGTGCGAAATTAGAAAGCGCAGTCAATAGTGACGTTCATCTATTTTCTGCTAATCAAATCACTCTTAATAACACTGCCCCAATCATTTCAACAAGTCCCAATACCAACTTAAATGTTTTATTACCTTGGACTTATGATGTGAATATCAATGATCCCAATATCAATACAAGTATCACCTATTCCTTAATGGCCTCTCCGACAGGAATGAGCATTAATCCCTCAAATGGTATTATTTCTTGGACCCCTACAATCATCCAAGTGGGTATCTCAAACATTACTGTCAGGGCATCTGATAATCATGGTGGATCCGTTGATCAAAACTTCGCGCTGACAGTCGCCAATAGTAATGATTATGATGGCGATGGAATAAGCAATGCTGATGAGATTGCTTATGGACTCAACCCATATGATAGCTCTGATGCCACAATTGATAATGATGGCGATGGGATTAGTAATGCTGAAGAAATTGGCCGAGGCCTTAATCCTAATAATCGTGACACCGATAATGATGGTGTTGATGATCAAGTTGAAAGTGTCTTTGGATTTAATCCAAGCAGTAATGGTGATATTGTCAAAGTTATTCCTGGAGGCACAGGAGGCGGAGGTTGTTCGGCCTTTGCATCCCCCTTTGATGAAAGACCATTATCTTTCTGGGAAAAAATACTTAACTTCTTTTTTAATTCGACACCTGGTTTACTTATCTTATTTATAAGTTTCAAGAAATGTTTTAAAAGAATTAGAGCTTTTTCTTAGACCTTTTATTATTTTTCTTGATCAATTTAAAAGTCTTTAGTTTCGGAGCTTGGAGTAATTGATCGGAACGATCGACGGTAAAGACTCTCTCCTTTGAACTTTCGCTTTCAACATTAAACGACCCACGAGATTTAACCGACCAGATATACTTTCCTGCAGGCCATTCAATAAGTTCAAAACGATTATCTTTTAATGTTTTTATAAAGGTTTGCTGCTGAGATTGGGAATCAAAAGGCCTAATCATAAGCACATATTCTTGGGCCTTGGGGTCTGGCGCCCATTCAAACAATAAATTAAAATCTTTAGGTGTTATCGATTTTCGAACCAATTTATCAGCTGGCGCATGAACCTCCATCTTATTTAAAACCAACGACGAAAAGGCATCAAAAAGAAATACTTGAGAGCGGCCTAGCAACCGCCCTTCTTGATCAAGGCCTTCAACTTTCCAATAATAACTTCGAGGCCTTGTGATGGTTAAGTTTAATTGATTTGAATCTGTTTCATGCTGTGCCAGTTCTTGAAAGAAGTTTTCATCCTTTGCACTTATCACTTTATAGCTTTTTGCTCCAGAAACTTTATCCCAAGTAAAATTCACATTAGCATTATTAGTAAGATAAAGATCTCTTCTTCTTTCGTTGAGCGGCCCTTTAAGGTTAATTTTTTTAATGGAACTAAAATGACCCATTATATTGGAACTATATTGTGTCAAAGGCTGCAAAGGTTTTTCACCGACGATGCGAAAAAACAACGAGTCAATATTGGTTGACTTTAAGTAATTATCATAAAGATGGTTCATATTGATATAAACTTTCTCATTTCGCTTAATCAATTTTTTGATCAGAACATTTTTAAACGCTCTGTCTTTTGCCACTTCATATCGGTAAACATAGAGATACTCTGGACCATTCCATTTAATCTCAAGATCCTCTTCTCTAAAGGGATCAATTGCCCGAGTAAAATTTTTTGACGGACTTAATAGCTCAATGGGTATTTTTGCCGCTAAGGAAAACGACACTTTGTCAGTCACTTTTTGGTTATCTATTGCCATATACCAGCGGTATTGCCCTGGGCCCAGTGTCGCTTCATAATTTTTATCTGCGATTTGAATATCTTTAGTGAGAAATCTCTTAAACGTTTTTTTTGACTTTTTTTCAATAATTAATTGAGCTGTCTTTTTATTTTTAAGTTTTACAATTTCCCACTTAAAATTAATCTTATTAATTTCTTTTCTGGAAAAATGATAGTCTTTTTCAACTGGAAACACTGTCGTAAGAGCAATATCTTTCACATCAATGGCCTGATTTTCATTAATGGTGGCCAATTGTCCCTGTTCAACACTTAATTTCTTGCCGTTTAAAACAAGATTTGCCGTGCCATTTTCTACTTTAACTTTGGCCTGACCAGTTCCGTCTGCTTTTATTTGTACTTTTGCATCTGACGAATCGATATTAAAATGCACATCCTTTGACTTAATATTTATTTTCGACTTTGATACCTTAGCTTCGAGGTCGCCTTTTATAAAATTAATGGATAAGCTTTCTTCAGATTTAGATATAGAAATAAGAGAATTCTCACCCATTTCAATCACACTTCCGTCTTTAAACTTGATGCGAACTCTAGAGTTTTTTACTGTTCTGATAAGATCATTCTCAAAAAGGTCATTATCATAGGCAATAGCATCCCAGGAAAACCTTTTATTAATTTTTCTTTTAACATCTCCTATTATGACTTCTGTCGTAGCAAGAACAAGAGCATCACTAGCTTGATTTTGTTTATCTTGACTAAATTCTAAAATCAATAGAACAGAAGACACGATGGCGATGATAGTGGGTAGAGATAGAAAGGTAATATGCTTTTTATAAATTGCTTCCATATATTTAGCTTCGATTTTATAATAAATAAATGTTGAATAAAACCATTGGAACAAAGTTCATAAGCTTATTGCTTCTCGCAATGACTATTTCGATTAGTCTAGTCGTTTACAATGCTATTAAGCTTTTTAATCAAGATAATCTTAACAATATCTACTTTGCAACAGATCTCATCACCTACGGTAAATCAAAAGAAATCAAATCTTATCTTAATGAAATCACACAAAAATCTGTTCTTATTGGTAATATTTTAAAGCTTCAATCAAAAAATGAATCAAAAGGGCATGATCTTAACGCTTTGCTTACCCCATTCAAAGAAAACTCAGATATTCTCTCCATCAAACTCCTAAAGGAAGAAATCACTGATCCATTATTTTTTACCGTAAAAAAACATTGGAATAATCTCAACGAAAAAGACAAAGATTTTAAAAAGCTTTCCGAAATAATCGCTGCCGAAAAAATGCCGATCAACGACGATATTCCAAATCGCCCGACCTTTAATAAAAATGACTCATTTTATATCATCCTTTTGCCATTTGGTGAGCAAAGTAATCAACGTTCCTTTCTGTCTGTATACATAAAGAAAAACTTTATGGATGTCTTTTTTGAAGACCTTGGTGTTTATGAACTTTATATCGTCAACAAAATGGGTAAGATCTTTAAAACAACTCAAAATGACATTAATTTAAAAAGCTTTAAGGACAATCCTCTCATTCAAAAAATTACTAAAAATTCCTTGTCGAGAGAATTTCAAGAATACCAAGTCGATGGCGTTGATGTCCTTGGATCCTACTCAAAACTAGGTATTTATGATTTAGCGGTTCTAGGCCAAGTCAAAAAAGATGTGGCCTTTGAAACAGGTGAACGACTGGCCAGGAGGTCCTTACTCATTACCGCTTTAGTATTGGCCCTTTCTTTTATCGTCGCCTATCTTTTTATTCAAAAAATCATTGGACCTCTAGAACAACTCAATTTGGCCGCCATTAAAATTTCAAAAGGTGATTTTGATGTTCATCTTGATATCAAAACCAATGATGAGATCAAAACATTGGCAACTTCCTTTAATCTTATGATTAAAAACATCAAGCATAAAATTGAGAGTCTTGATAAATTGAATAAGTCCTCTCATGCCATCAGTTCTGATCTGAATATAAAGAGTCTTATGGATAATTCTCTTCACGCCTTTTTAGAAATTTTAACTATTGATAGCGGTGCAATGATTATTGGCGAAGAAAAGGATCACTTTGAATTAACTAATAATATTTATTATAAGGGATGGGATCAAGATCCCATTGAAAAAGATAAGGAACTTCTACACGAAGTTCTAAAACAAAATACAACAACATCGCTTCAATTCCATCAATATAACCTTTTTATCATCCCTATTTTATCCGGTCATCAAAAAGTGGGAACGATCATTCTTTCCCCTCAATCAAAAGATCGTATGATGAAAGATGAGGAAATTTATATTTCAGAAACAATTGCTAATAGCATTGCTTTCACCTACGTCAATATTGAATTACTCAAAGAGACAGCAGACAAAGCACGTATGGAAAAAGAATTGGAAACGGCAAAATTGGTTCAAGATACCATGTTTCCGCATCCTGATATTCATTTTCCAAGTCTTGCCATCTCAAGTTATTATACTCCTGCTAGCGAATGTGGTGGTGATTGGTGGGGTATCATTCCTATTGGTGAGGATAAAATCATGTTTGCTATCGCTGATGCTACCGGGCACGGCGTTCCCGCTGCTCTTATTACGGCCGCCTCTAAGGCAGCATTTACCATGATTGAAATTATGGCAAAAAGAGGGCCGGAACAAATGAGCTCTCCTGGCGAGATGCTCTCACATCTTAATCAAGTTATCTTCGAATCCTCTCGGGGAAATGTTCTTATGACTTTCTTCTTAGGGATTATTGATAAAAAGTCAGGACAAGTTGATTTTGCTTCCGCTAGCCACGACCCCATTTATTGGTATGACATGCCGGAAATCAATTCCCGCGGAGAAAAAGGTCTTAAAGACAATCTTCGGGTACTAGACTGTAAACCTGGCCCAAGGCTCGGCCAATCTCATCATGCAGAATATGAGCAAGAATCTGTCACCATTAAACCAGAGGATCATATCATCCTCTATACAGATGGAATACCAGAAGGTAAATCTCTTGGCGCGGACAACGAATATGGTGAACGTAAATTTTTCCGCTCTATCATCCGCCACGCTCATAAAGGGCCTGACCAATTAAAAGAGGGAATAATGGATGATTTTAACAAGTTTATAACGGACGAACCTCTACACGACGATGTTACTCTTGTCGTTATTAATTATGAAGGTCAAAGCGAGGAGTGCTAAGGCCTTGATTTTTCCACTAGCGGACCTCATCATTTCATGTAAAAACCGATAAGAGAGTGGCGAGAAGGCCAAACATAACGTAATAATAGCTCCATGAAATTATTATTAATCACTCCACCCATGACCCAGATCAATACGCCCTATCCAGCAGCGGGTTATCTCACCCAGTATCTTAGAGAGCAAGGCCATGATGTTGATCAAAGAGACTTAGGCCTTGATCTTTTTCATAAGCTTTTCTGCCAAAAAGGACTTGGGCTCATTCGAAATGAAATCGCCAATAAGACCAACCCAAGCGATGTCGAAAATTACTTTCTTGAAGCATTTCAAGATTATTCGAGCACTATTGAAAGAGTTGTGACTTATCTTCAAGGAGAAGATCCAAGCCTAGCGCTTAGAATCGCGAAAAGAATGCTTCTCCCTGAAGGCCCTCGTTTCCTGCATCTTGATAATTACGAAAATGAAATAGGCCCTTTATTTGGTGAAATGGGAATTCAAGACAAGGCCAAATATCTTGCAAGCCTCTATCTAGATGATTTGGCCGATATTATACAAAATTCTATTGATGAGCGCTTTGGTTTCTCTCGTTACGGAGAATCACTCGCCTCTTCGCAAGTATCTTTTACCCATCTTTATCAAGGACTCAAAAAATCGACCTTGATTGACCAGCTCATGCTTGAATGTGTTGATCAATATATAACAGAGCTTTCTCCCACTCTAGTGGGATTTACCATGCCTTTCCCTGGTAATGTTTATGGGGCGCTTAAATCGGCCGAATATTTAAAGATCAATTATCCCCATATTAAAACGGTGGCCGGGGGCGGATTCGTCAATACAGAATTAAGAGAACTTTCTGATACCAGATTTTTTGAATTTATTGATTATCTCATTTTTGATGATGGCGAATTGCCACTCAAGCGCCTGACCGATTATCTCTCCCATACAACCTCAAAGCATGACCTCCTGCGAACTTGGTATTTAGAAGATGGAATTATTCAAAAATCAATGTCTCCCAATCAGGATGTGAAATTTAAATCCTTAAATGGCCCAACCTATGATGGCCTGGACTGTAAAAGCTATATTCCCATGATGGAAATGCCTAATCCCATGCATCGGATGTGGTCAGATTTTCGTTGGAATAAAATGATTTTGGCCCATGGTTGCTATTGGAAAAAATGCACCTTTTGTGATGTCAGCTTAGATTATATTGGGCGGTACGAGGCCGGTAATATTGACACTCTTATTTCATCAATCCAACGCTTAGTCGAAGAGACTAAGCAAACTGGCTTCCACTTTGTCGACGAGGCCGCTCCACCTGCTCTTCTTAAAAAATTGTCCCAGCAATTGATCGAAAAAAATATGAATATATCGTGGTGGGGAAATCTTCGCTATGATAGTCAATTTGAACAACTTGCACCTCTTATGGCCGATGCTGGCTGTGTTGCCGTAACGGGAGGCCTTGAAGTTGCGAGTCCTCGGATTTTGAAGTTAATTGGCAAAGGCGTCAATATTGAACAGGTCGCGAGAGTGACGAAGGCCTTTTCTGATAATGGTATTTATGTCCATGCATACCTGATGTATGGCTTTCCTTCACAATCAGTACAAGAGACAGTTGATAGCTTAGAAATTGTCCGGCAATTATTTTTAAATGATTGCCTCCACTCGGCCTATTGGCATCGTTTTTCATGTACCGTTCATAGCCCAGTAGGACTCAATCCCAAGAAATACGGCATTGAGCTTTTTCCTATCCCAACACCCGAAGAAGGCATCTTCGCCAAAAACACAGTCTATTTTCAAGATGAAGTCGAAACCGATCATGATTTATTAGGCGAAGGGTTAAGAAAGGCCATTTATAATTATATGCATGGCCTAAGTCTTCATGAAGACGTCAGAAATTGGTTTCCTTTGAAAGTTGCTAAAACTTCTATTCCAAAGAATTTTATTCGGCGAGCGATCAGCACTAAAGTGATGTAAGTCTTGATTGACGCTAGGCAGGAGGGTTATATTTCGATGGCCTCTCCCCGTTTTCCTTTCTTTCCAATTAGGTAAGTTTTCATGCGCTCAATAATTATTTTATTCACATTATTATTTTTTTCTAACTCCTGGTCGCAAGATTTTATCGTTCCCCCACCGGAATCAATTTATGATACTCGCGATAAGTATTTCCTTGAACTTCTACGCCTGGCCTTAACTAAAACAGAAAAGGAATATGGTAAAAAAACGATCTATACGCTTTCCACCGTTTTGTCCCAGGGAAGATCTGTCCTAGAAATAAAAGAAGGTACTAACTTGATCACGATCCATCATATGGGGACATCAAAAGAGCTGGAAAAACAATTGCTTCCGATCCGTATTCCTCTTGCTATGGGTACATTAAGTTATCGATTATTTATTATTCACAAGGACATGAGTCCTCAGTTTTCAGAAGTCAAAAATCTGAGTCAGCTCAAGAAATTTGTGGCCTGCCAAGCATCTCATTGGGCAGATTCTGATATTTTAGAAAATGCAGGTATTAAAGTATTAAGAACACCTGTTTATGAATCCTTGTTTAAATTAGTAGAGGCCAAAAGGTGTGATTTTTTTCCCCGCGCAATTCAAGAAGTGGTCAGAGAAGTTCACAATCGCAAAAAGAGATATCCCAACCTGATGATCGAAAAAACTCTTATTTTAAAATATACAATCCCAATGTATTTTTTTGTGAATAAGAAGAATAGCGCCATGGCCAAAAGAATTGAAAAGGGATTACGACTTGCTCTTCATGATGGCAGCTTCCAAAAAGTCCTGAAGAATCATCCCACCACTTCTCATCTCTACCCTCTTTC
>JBFGZE010000051.1:0-23286 GCA_041586955.1 Bacteriovoracaceae bacterium | reverse complement strand
AGGGATAGGAACATTGACCATCGCTTGAAATCCGTACTTAGTATTGGAACCAGTAATTTTGACATCATAGCGAGGTGTTTTTGCATCCGCAACATACACAGGAACTGACCATGTACGCATATTTAATATTGGATCATAAGTCCCCGTGGCCTTAACCAATGCCTGAACCATCGCACCAGAGTTTGGATCGATTGCTGGATTTGATGGAATGGGCGTATTCCAAACACTATCTTTTGAATACAATGGCAATGGTAGATAAGGAGGTACAAGAGCTCCTGACTGAACTGGAGCAGATAAAGTCTTAACTGTTACTGCACTCGATAGAGCTGACTCATTTGATTTTTTATCTAATGCTCTAACTGTATATGTATAAGTGGTAGAAGCACGAAGACCTGTGTCTGTATATGTCGTCGTTGTGCTTGTTGCCAAATACGACCCATCTCTATAAACCTTATAGCCTAATATACCATCACTATCACTGGATGCACTAAAAGAAAGCATAACAGAACTGGAAGTAATATTTGATGAAACTAGGTTTTGTGGGACGGTAGGCGCCACTTCAGGTGCTGGAGCCGGTGCTTCCGTCGTAACACTAGGGTCTAGAGGAGTCGCTGACGTCTTATGGATCTCAATAGCATTAATGATAGGATTATCAAGATTTCTGATAAAATTGATGTTAAGCTTACTGTCATTTACTGAAACTTCACTTATTGTTTTAATGATAGCTTTGTATAATCCACCGGCTTCATTAAATACATCAATGTTTGCAAGTGACTTATTTTCAACATTAACACCAAAAACTCTTTTGCCAGAAACATAATATTTATTAGTCTCAGCAAAGTGTAATTTTACAGTATATGTTCCATTTTCAACAGGAACTTCATACTGAGACAGCCCCCATCTTTCTGTTTGGTATAAGCGATCACTATTCGTATTTTCAATTGCAACAGAGGCCCCTCTATCAACAATTTCACCTCCAGAAACATAACGATCAGACTGCCAAACAACTCCTGCAGCATCTGTATATGAATTCATACTACCCGATTGAATGAAAATCGAAGAAAGATAGCTATTACCAGCTGGTGCTGGTGCTGGTGCCGGTGCCGGTGATGGTGCCGGTGATGGTGCCGGAGCCGGTGCCGGTGCTGGTGCCGGTGCTGGTGCCGGTGCTGGTGCCGGTGCTGGTGCCGGAGCAGGTGCCGGAGCAGGTGCCGGAGCAGATGCCGTTTCTGAAGATGTAGTCGCAAGAGCTGTAGCAATAGCATCAATCTGCACACCCGTTAATTTATTTAAATGACTCATTCCAGGAACATTCTCGACTGCTTGAAGAATAGAAGCAGAAGAGGAGCCCCTTTTCAAGGAAGACTCTAAAGCCCCGTGACAGCTTGCACAGTTAATTGTGTAGAGCTGAGCGCCAGTCATAGTCACCGAAGCTCCACCCTCTTCAGAGAGAGAAACTTCAAACTTATCCCCAACTTTTTGTTCAGGCACACAGGAGAATGCACCAAGTAAAATACATAAAAATAGATTTTTCACATTGCCTCCGCTTATTTTAAATAATTATAGATGAGAAGATGTATTAATTTAGTCGGCCAAAAATAAAGTTTTGCTGTTCTTTTTGATTCAAGCAACCTAGCGCCCTTTCTCAATAAAAATAATTGGATACAAATGTGCCCACAAAATATGGAAAAGGGTAAAGAGAACGAGGCAGTAACCATTTTTTCCACAGTTATGACGAGACGCTCTGGACCAACGCTCGGGTGATCCTGATCAAATGCTTAATTTACGCGCCGTAGACTCATCTTTATATAGAAGATTCTCAATTTCTTTACAACTTCGTATTAATTGTCATTATTATTTCGCTTCAATCCATAAGCTAAAGGTCCCTGATAGAGCTATTTTTGACGGATCAACAGCTCGAGGTTTTCAAAAATCTTTTCGTTCGCTAAATAAAAAGTATTTCCACACTCTTCAATTCGTGAGATCTTTATCAATATTCAGTATGCTTAAGACCAGACTATCTTGACACTGACAAAAATGGGCCCATATTAACAGTAACTGAAAAATGAGGCATAAATGTTTACCATATTAGTTCTATTATTCACTGTTATCCCTGCGCTAGAAATCTATCTCCTCTTCAGTATTGGCGGCCAAATTGGCGGTTTAAATACTCTCATTATTGTTCTTCTCACCGGCGTTATAGGAGCAAGTTTAGCAAGATCTCAAGGCCTCGCCATACTAGGTAAAATTCAAGAGGACTTACAAAAGGGCTCGGTCCCGACAAGCCAATTCATTCATGCTCTTTTAGTTTTTGGTGGTGGGCTTTTACTTTTAACACCTGGCTTTCTCACAGATATACTTGGTATCTCCATGGTGTTTCCAGGAACGAGGCATATCATTGCTCAATTAGTGAAAAATTATTTTGCTCGTGCCATTGCTAAAGGAAATGTTAAATTTGCAAGTTTTGGAAGTGGCAGAGGTTTCTCTTATTATTCCTCTTCATCCCAATCATTTGAGCAAGACAATCGAGGGCCCCGTCAAGTGGATAGCAATACATTCGAAGCTGAGTTTAAAAAAAAAGAATAGCTTTATCCTAGCTTGAAATCAGACCTTCAGGCCATGCTGCTTCATCGGCCAAAATGGTAAGGCCCGGATGAGAAAGTAACGCTGCTGCTGGAACATCAGGATTATTATCTAAAACTTTTTGTAAAATATCTTTTTTATTTTTACCGCAAACAATTAGTAAAATTCTTTTACAATTCAAAAAAGCTCCAAGGCCATAAGAAAGTCCCCAGCTTTTATTGGGTATATTAAGGTTTTCACAGGTATCATCGGCCAATTCAACACGGCCAAAAGTAAAATGGCGCGGAATATTTGGTTCATGAAAGGCCACATGGCCATTAAGGCCTAAACCTAACACCGCGATCTCGGCCTGGCTCCACTCTTCATTAATAAAATTCACTTGTTGTTTATAGGTTGGCAAATGTTCATTAAAGAAGGCCTCGAACATACCTTTTCCCGTACTACTGATAACCTCGTCAATTTGAAAAAGAGATAGCCCTTCTAAATAGCCCGGCCGATTCCCTTCCCATAATTCATAAAGTAATTTTGGGGTGTTGCCTGCAGGAATATACATCTTATTGGCCTGCAATTCAGTAACGGCTTGTTCACACCACTCATTTGCCTTAATTGCCGCATCTCTTGGATTGCTACATTTTAAAATTTTCATATTCTAATATTAACGTAGAGAAGACTTTAATGTCGAATTTGGTGTAAAAAGCGAACCATCATAGGCCTACACAATAACCCCTATTATCATTATCTCTCTGTTAAAATTCCCGTGTAATTCAGATCACTACTGATCTAAATAGCAACTTAATGATATTCATTCTTTTTTATAACATCATTTTCACCCATGCCGGCCGATACTGCTAAGTCTACTACTGAATAAAACGAATCTGGTAAGTTAAATAGTACTTTATTTGGCAATGGGTTATTAATATCAAACTCTAGAAAAGTAGGATATTGAAGTTGATCAAAAAGTCGATTCTCTTAAATCAGACCAGAATTGTGTTGTTGTTTCGTAGCTTAATGATTTAGTAGAATGTCTTCGCTTAAATTGAATTTTGAAAGCTATTATTAAGGTCGATACATTTTAAAATCTCTTATGATATTATTATCAAAGAGGAGACAAATATGTCCTACAATACTTATAATCTTATCGTTGTTGCTCATCCTGATGATGAAAGTATATATTTTGCTGGCCTAATCCAATCAAAAAAAGAAATTCCATGGAAAATTATTTGTATTACTAATGGCAATGCCGATGGCCATGAACAATTACGCCGTCAACAATTCACCAAAGCATGCCACTCCCTTAAAGTGGCCGACTTTGAGCATTGGGATTTTCCAGATGTTTTTGATAAGAGGTTACCTATTTTAAAAGTAAAGGAAAGACTCTCGCAATTACCTCTCCCCAAAAAAGTTTATACTCACGGAATTATCGGCGAATATGGTCACCCTCATCACCAAGATGTATCCTACGCTGTCCACCAAACATTCGCACCTAAAACCGACGTTTTTAGCGTTAATTATAATTGCTTTCCAGAAGAAGTAATCAATTTAACGGAAACTCAATTCAATATTAAAACTCAGATCCTGACAGGAATTTATGGGAGCGAAATTAACCGCTTTGCGCATATCGTTCCGGGCACCCCAGTGGAGGGGTTTTGCCGAGTATCATGGCCCGAAGTTGATAATATTTATCAATTTCTAGCGCATCAAGCACCACTTCAAGAAAAATATTTAATTAAATATAAATGGCTCCAGTCTCATTTAGAAGAGACTTTAGGGGCCGGTTTACCACGCTTATTCTAGTACGATTATTTTATTAATTGATCCACCTTTGAGGCAAAAACAAAGTCACTCTCCACTAACCCATTAATCTTATGGGTCCATATTTCAATTTCTAAATGACCCCAGCCAAGGTGGATTTCAGGATGATGCCATTGTGCTTCCGCCAGATCGCCAATTTGAATAGCTAAATGAAATGGCTCTCTAAAGTCCTCAAAAAGGAGCTTTCTTCTTAGCCGAGTATTGTTGTGAGTTAATTCCCAATCGGGAGAGATCCCCTTTTTATAGGCCATGATTTCCGGTAGTTCTAACGGAGGAATACTACCGGAGCAGGGAATACATTGTTTTTCGTGCAAAATTTCCATAACGAACCCCCCTTTTTATAAGCACTATGATAGACCCATTTAATATATTTCTCAATAAAAAATCACGACTCAAAAATGCTAACAACCAAAGGTTTATGATAGACCTCACATTTCTAACATCTACCACTAATCATTTATAGGAATGGAAAATATCTAAGAATCGTTATCTTTTTGCTCTTTGTAGGAACGATCTTTTTGACAATTGTGTGTAATTATCCAAATTTAATTAGTTGAAATGAGCAAAACAATTTAAGGAAATATGCCCTTCCTTCAAAAGTGATCACGATAATCCATTAACTTATTATTTTTACAATACAATCTGTTCATACATATTGAGAAGACTAGAGTTGTAATAATACTTTGTGCCCTAGAGTAAAATATGAAAAATTATGAGGTTTGAGGAAAAACCATTCTATGCTAATTTTCCCTGTCATAAACAAAACAACCATTTTCTTCTTAAGCCTTTGTTATTCTTTTGATTTACAGTTTATTGCTAACGGATCTAGGTGAAAAGTATAAGGCCGAATACATTTGTCAAGCTCACCATTACTCATTGAGTAACCCTGAAGTGATTTCTCAAACCCACAATCATTTTCAAAGGGCAATTAACGCAACCTCACTTAACGACGAACCAGAGCGATTAGAGCAGCACTCAATGCTACCGGCCGGTGCTGGGAAAAGACTAGAGAATAGAAATAAGTATAAAGCCTTTAAAGCATATCTATCGACTTCCCAATCGAATTGGAACGAAAAAAATAGTCATTATTGTTGTCAAAATTATGGGCTTGGATGCTTAAGAAGTAGCAATAATATTAAGATTAGAGTTGATAAAAAAACTCATTCTTTAATTAGGGGTTGGTCCTATGACCCCGATAAAGCACATAAACCTACCGTGGTCTACTTTCAGCTCGATAATAAGGTTATTGGAAAAACTCTTAGCAATATGCCAAGGGCAGGTGTGAACAGGGCCTTTAGAATAAGTGGGAATCATGGATTTAAATGGATCGTTCCTACTAAGTATAGAGATTCGTATGACAAGATTGAAGTCTTCGTTAGAGATTTAACGACAGGTACTAAAACAATGGCAAATTGATTACCCTGAAGACCTGGTCTTAACTAGAAGTTTAATGCCCTCATCAAAAGACAAGGGAAAAGCTCTAACCGCCGAGGATTTCAAGTTTGACAATTTAAATCCTAAACAGGAGAAAATGACCCCATGAATGGCCCCAGCGCTCTCAATATTCCACGTGATTTAACAAAACCACTTCTAGTCATTTGTGTTGTCATTTCAATTGCTGACTTATTGCTTAAGCTTACGATGAGACTAGGTAATTATTCTTTAAAGTTTGGAGATTATCTCCAGGTAAAGTTGGTTTATAACCACTCATCATTTCTTGGTTTTTTAAGCGAAACCTCCCCCTTTGTAAAAAGAGTAAGCCTCTCTATTCTCGGTGCTTACTTTCTAACTGTGATGATCGTTTTTATCTTATCTCTTTGGCGTAGGTCGTTTCCTTGGTCAAAGTCAGCACTCATTATGATTACCTTTGGAGCTTCAGGAAATATTATAGAAAGAACTTTCACAGGAAAAGTCACAGACTATTTTTCACTTCCATTTTTTAATTTGAATGTTTATATGAATCTTGTTGACCTTATCCTATTTTTTGGACTTCTATTATTTTTGGCCTCATTACTAATTGAGGGGAAAAGACTTTTTTATGAAAACTGTCAGAGATCATTAAAGCTTTTAGCAATTCCTTTTCAAAGATCCATTGCATGTTATAGCTTTTTATGTTCATTCTTATTATCAATTTCTGTCTATGCAATTTTTATTACAGTGCTATCCAAATCATATTATGCGGAGAGCTTTCAAACGATCAATTTATTGTTCGTCATAGTGGTTTTTCTTAACTCTTCACTCTTAACGATTATTCTTCTTAAGGTTACTCACCGATCTAGTGGGGCGACTTATGCTATTTTCAGGGATCTCCAAAAATTGAAATCAGGTGAAATAACGGAGATCAAGCTTAGAGAAGGTGACTTTCACAAAGATTTAGCAGATAAAATCTCACAAATACTTAATGTTACTAAAAAACAAGCAAAGTCATACTCAGATCCAGTGGTTACGAAACGCACTAAAAAGTCCATTTAACAATTGATGAGATTCATAAAATTTTAAAATGTGGGAAATTTCTTTTATCGTTGTAGACGCGCTATGTATAAAGGTATTCAATTTTGTGGGTCTATATACCGCTTGTTGGTAGATTATAACCATAGGAGTAAATTATATTCCTAGACTATATCGAAAATTTAACCTAATTTTCCTTACCCCTTTATAAATGAGATAAAAATATGGACAAACCCAATTCCCCCTCATGTGAACGCAATAAAGAAGCGATTTTAGAAATTTTAAAAAAAACAAATGGTGAGCGGGCCTGTTCGGTTTTAGAAATAGGCTCGGGAACCGGTCAACATGGCGTCTATTTCTCCAAACAAATGCCGCAATTAAAGTGGACTATGAGCGACAAAATTGATTTGCATCAAGGCATCCGCCTTTGGATGAATGAGGCCAATCTCCCCAATATTGAGGGCCCCTATCCTTTTGAAATTGGTAAAGATCCTTTTCCCAAAGGGAATTTTGATTTAGTTTTTACTGCCAATACCATGCATATCATGTCTTGGAAATTAAATAAGACCATGATGAAATTATTGGGGCTTAATTTAAAACAGAATAGTCTCTTTATGGTCTATGGCCCATTCAATTACCGTGAAACCTACACCAGCGATAGTAATAGACAATTCGACCAATGGTTAAAAGAAAGAGATCCAAAAAGCGGAATTCGCTCATTTGAAGATATTACGATTTGTCTGTCAAAAAATGGCTTCTCCCTACTACACGATTTTGAAATGCCTGCTCATAATCGTCTCCTGGTTTTTCATAAAGATTAGTAAAATAAAATCACTTATTGAGGCATAGATCCCAATGCCTAGTAATCGCGTCAATAACTTTAGCGACAGAGATTTTATCGCCCTAAAATTAATTTTGGGACTCCATTATTAAATCGGCCATGGCATTCCCCCGCCCTATTATAATGCTCACCTATATCTTCTATTTAAACGTTGCAAACAATTCATTGATCCTCCGCACCCATTTTTTAGAACCTCGCCCCTTAAAACCTATTATCATGGACCCATCTGGGCCAGACGGCCGTGATTTAATGGGTGAAACCCGGGTATATTGGTGGGTTTATACGGATCACGATCATCATTTACTCCTTGAGTTAGCGAGAGAAAAATGACAAAATTTTAGCGTAAATCCAAGGGGGTAATCATGACTTTTCAGGATATTATTCAATTTTGGTTTTCAGAGCTCACACCTGCTCAATGGTTTAGGGTTGATTCAGTCCTTGACCTCATTATCAAAGAAAGATTCAGCTCAGTTCATAAGAGGGCTGCCCAAGGAGAACTGGCCCCCTGGCGTGTCAAGCCCCTAGGACGACTCGCTGAAATTCTCATCCTTGACCAATTCTCTCGCAACATTTATCGCAATAGAGCGAAGGCCTATCATTTTGATGGCATGGCACTCGTGCTTGCCCAGGAGGCAGTTTCTCATCAAGTAGATTATGCTTTAACGAGACAGCAACAGGCCTTCCTCTATATGCCCTTTATGCATAGTGAGTCGCGGTTGATCCATGAACAAGCTATCGATCTCTATTCAAAACCTGGATTAGAAGATAATTTAGACTTTGAATACAAGCATAAGTCAATCATCGATCGTTTCGGGCGCTACCCTCATCGCAACCCCCTCCTAAAGAGGAGGTCCACTGTGGAAGAGCTCAACTTTTTAAAAGAATCTGGCAGTAGTTTTTAAATTATTCTCTATTGTTAATGAAACTTAAAGGTTTTGCTAAACAGGCCAAGGCATCATTTCCACTTTCAGCATTAAATGACAGGCCCGTATATGCCCAATAGGCAAGCGGAAAATACTCAATCCAATGATATTTCCGGATGCCCAAGGGAGCTGGATTTAAATGTAAATCGATTAAGGCCACCTGCCTATAAAATAGAGTTACGAAAAATTAACCGTTAAACCAGCAATACAAGAAATCTTATCTCCGAGTAGAATAAAAAATGAACTTATTTTTCCTTTTCTAATGGATTTGCAAATCCAACGACAGGACAACTAACAAAGCTAGTCCATAAGACCTGAAAAGTACTTCCGAAAGTAATATAAGAAGCGGCTTGTTGTGCTTTAAAGGAGAATTAAAGTCAAAGCGTTAAATAAATGGTATATAAAGTATAATGACCTCGGTCATATTTTAGTCAAAGCAAGCAAAACTTTTTCAATTTATAAGATTCTTAGTAGAGGGTCACCATTGACGGCCGTCGATAAGCCCCCATCTTGAATATAGAAACTAATGGATGCAAGGAGTTACGTTTATGAATAATTTCAATTCTATTGTTCTCAGTTCACTTGATATAGCCCAATCAATGGCATTAGAACAACGTCATACCCAATTACTTCCCGCTCACCTTTTTCTTGGCCTTATCCAAAATCCCTCAACCTTTAGCTCCCGCTCTTTAAAAAACCATGAAAAGGAGCTAGAACTGGCATTGAGTAATGAGCCGAAGAGCCCCTCATCCCTCCCCCTCGACCAAATTCGGCCAGCTCCAAAGCTATCATCCTGGCTCACTCAAGCGTCGGCTTACGCCACAAAGGAAGGACGCCAGGAAGTGACAGAAAAGGACCTTTTAAGATTTTTGCCACAAATTTTTCCGCAAATAGATATCAATTATGCCGGACTTGAGGACAATGACGAGGTCGCCGAAGCCCCCCCCTTTCTTATTAACCTCAATCAAATGGCCGAGGATGGCAAACTAGATCCCGTTATCGGACGCAGCGGTGAAATTAGAGCGGTCATGGAGATTCTTGGCCGACGATCAAAAAATAATCCCGTTCTAGTAGGCCCTGCAGGGGTTGGAAAAACGGCAATTGTTGAAGGCCTTGCCGAACAAATTATTAAAGGGCAAGTTCCCGATGTTCTCCAAGGGAAAACCATCTATTCCCTGGAAATGGGATCCTTAATGGCGGGAACAAAATTTCGTGGAGAATTTGAAGAGAGAATCCAGCAATTACTTAAATATATTAAGTCCCAAGCTGGACAGGCGATTCTCTTCATCGACGAAATCCATCAATTAGTGGGAGCGGGAAAAACGGAAGGAGCGATGGATGCCGCTAACCTTCTCAAACCAGCATTAGCACGAGGAGAACTCCATTGTATTGGTGCAACGACACCCGAAGAGTTTCAAAAATATATTCTCAATGATTCCGCCCTCGAGCGCCGCTTTCGCTCTGTCCCAATAGATGAGCCGACAAAAGAGGACAGTATTGAGATCCTTATGGGAATCAAAGAGAAAATGGAAATGCACCATGGAATAAAAATTTCAGACGATGCCATTTATCAAGCTGTCTTTCTCTCCGCTCAATACATTACCAACAAAAATCTTCCAGATAAGGCCATAGACCTAGTTGACGAAGCTGCGTCGGCCCTTAAATTATCAGCAGAAGCAATGCCAGCGAAACTTGTTGCCCTAGAGAGTGATATCCGCTCTAAGTTAATTCTTTCCAAAGTACAAAAGGATAAAGAATTAGAAAAAGAAATAAAAGTTTTAGAGGAAGACTTCAAAGAAAAAAAAGAATTATGGGAAAAAGAAGTTCTTGCTCTCAAAAAAGTATCAGAAATTAAAAATCGCCTTGAACGATTCAAATTTGATTTAGAGCAAGCAGAACGACAACAGGATTACGAAAAGGCTTCAGAAATCAAATTCTCAATTATCCCAGAAGTCGAAAAAGAACTGGAGCAATACCAACATGATTGGATATTAAACCAATCTCATGTGGCCTCAGTCATCGCTCGACAGACCGGAGTCCCCGTTGAGAAGATTCTTCAAAGTCAACAGGACCATATCCTTCACTTGGAAGAAAATCTTAATAAAAGGGTTTTTGGTCAAGAACAATCAATAAGCGAAATATCTGAAACTTTAATGGCCAGCTTTGCTGGACTGACAGATGCGACCCGCCCCCTCGGTTCCTTCTTACTCTTGGGCCCGACAGGAGTTGGAAAAACAGAAACCGCCAAGGCGCTCACCCAATTTCTCTTCGATAATGAAGAAAACATTATTCGTATCGATATGAGTGAATATTCAGAGAAGCATGCTGTCGCCAAATTAATTGGGGCGCCCGCCGGCTATATCGGTTATGAAGAAGGAGGAATCTTAACTGAAGCCGTTCGTCGAAAGCCCTTCGCCGTCATCCTATTTGATGAAATAGAAAAAGCACACCGAGACTTTGGCGATATCCTCCTCCAAATTCTCGATGATGGACGCCTAACAGATAATAAGGGTCGCACCATCGACTTTAAAAACACGATCATTCTCATGACGTCCAATGCAAAGGACTATGAACAACAATTTAAACCGGAAGTCCTAGGACGAATCGATTCAATTTTGACCTTTAATGCGCTTGATACTGGTATCATGAAACAATTAGTGAATAAGCAAATCACTCTTCTCAATGAGCGTTTAAAAGGAAAAAATGTCGCACTCGAATTTGATTCCTCTGCAATTGAGGCATTGATGGAAAAAGGCCATGACCCTCAATATGGAGCGCGACCACTGCAGTCCACCTTCAATAAATTAGTGACCAGACCCTTATCGCGTCAATTACTGGCAGGAAATTTAAAGGAAGGCCAGTATAAAGTTAAATGGAAAGAAGATAGAATGCAGATTGAATAACTTTACATTCCCCTCTCTTAATCACTTTAAGAGAGGGGAAAAATTCACTCACATTAAAATAAAATTGTACTGACAAGACCGATAACTGCGCCAAAAACACCACCCCAAACGACTAGCCAGCCCAGATGCTCACGAATCATTCTCTGTATTATCTCTTTGACCATCTCAGGAGTTAATTCATTGAGACGGCTGGCCACAATAATCTCAACCTTTTCTTGAATCGACTCTTGAAGTGATCCTCCCGAAGAGAAACCTTTTTTCAAAAGCTCAGCAAACTCAGGTTTTTCTAAATTTTCAATCAGAGCGCCTTTCATTTTTTCGGCAAAAGGGGCCCTCAATGGGGCCAAGGCCTCGGCACCACCAAACATCATTAACATGCCACCCAATTGTGACTCGTTGACAGTTTCCACCAACTTATTAAAGAAACTATTATAATCGACAAGCTCAACCATCTTACTCGAATCAAAAGCTGGCCCTTGTTCGTTATCAAAAGATATAAATTTTTGAATATTTTCCTCATTAAAAAATTGGTTCATCATCATTTGGCGAATGCCCAATTTGAATTGATTAAAACGCAAGGGAATCACACCTGAACCATAGAGAAAGGGAACTTTTTCAAAGAGCATATAAATTGCTAACCAATTAGTGACCGCACCAGAGGTCGCATAAAGCCCCATTGTGGTTATCTCTTGAGAATATATTGGAGAATAAAAACCTAAGGGAATGAGAGAGAGTGAAATCAATGTTGTTAATGAGCTTTTATTTAAAATTGATTCGTTAACAGTGTTTTCCGCACTAATGGTATTTTCCACTACAATAATCCTTGTCATCTATCTGATAAAAATCATTATTTAACTCAAGTTTCTCAATGTGTCACCAGTATTATCTGCCAATAATTCCGGCCAGTTACACTTCTTCAATCCACCTCTTCACCACTTAATGGGACATAAAAGCGATCTTTGTTTACGAAATTATTGATAATCCCTACTCCAAAGTAAATGAAATAAAAAAGACACCTAAAGTGAGGTGTCTAAAAAAATAAAATCTAAGTAGCAGAAAGTCCCTGACGGGACACTCTTAGTAAAATATGAACGAGTTATAGATCGATTAATTTAAAACTCTAGATTAAACCGTAAATTCTTCAAGCGCCTTATCAAAAAATGCGCGATTGAAATGAGTAAAAAACCGAGGATAAAAAGAACTGAAAAATTAAGTCCTTGCCAGAAACTTGATTTATTGCCCTTTTCGGATTTAAGGTGAGAGTCGATGAGACGGATAGTCCCACATCCCCCCATAAAACCACCTAATTCTTTATCAACGGGATAAAGGTAAGTAATTCCATTCTTATCATCTCGCGCGAGATAAGCTGGCCCTACAGAGTCCCAACCATTATCTTCATAAGTCATAACAGAAGCAGGGTCTTTACTATGATTCAGGCCATAGGCATGTCCCATCTCATGGACAAGAGTCGAACTAAAGCCACCCGTCACACTTGAATAGACACTTGAGTTCATGCGAATGAGTGCACCATTATTCGTTGAGTTAAAAGATGTAACGCCACCAGTCGTAGCGCCTAAGGTATTATCACAACCGACCAAAATTTCGCCTGGGTCAGGGCTTGAGGAAATAGTTTTAGCAACAACACCACCAACTTTAGAATAAAGACTACTCTCACTAACAGTATTCCAAAACCCTTCGACTGCATCATTGAGTGCAGCGAGAAGCTCAGCATTAGTAATTGTGCCACAGCCATCATTGGTAATATTCACTATCACTTCCTCATGATTAGCAATTTTGTAGGTTTCGCTCACCAAAATAAAAGCATTAGCAGAGGTGGTAATAAATAAACTTATAATAATTGAGCTAAGTAATTTCATAATAGTATCCTAAAAATAACCGACAAAAGAAATATTCGTTCCAGTAACACGCTTTTCACTTTCCTTAATCCCAAAAACAAAATATTCCAAGCGCAGACCAGAGTTTGTAAAAATAGTGGGTACTAAATTAAAAAGAGCATCAAAACCCAAATTTACGGTGGAAGAATAGGAAGTGGTCGACTCCCCTGGCCGATAGGCGGTGGCAGTACCTGAACCGTTAGGGATAGTTACAGGACCGCCTTCGCCTTTAGTTTTTTTAATAAACGTACCTGCTCCAAAACGGACCTTTAGGCCACCACCTGAAAACTGAAGAAGCTCGGGACTCCATAAAAAATCATAAAGAAGAACGAAAGAAGTTATGGAATAATCACCACCGTATTCATCCTCAACACTGGTAGTATGTTTAATGAAGCCAAGCTGAGGGGAAAATTCCAGGCCAAAAAGAAATCCCATATTATGACCGATAGTCACCATAGGAGAAAGAGGATCTGAATCTTCCTGACCAACACCATCTTGAACATGATCATTGAAACGGTAGACACCTAATGACGTATCGAGCGAGTAGGCCCTAGTGGAAAAAAAAATTAAAAATAATAATACAAAAAAATTTCTGAATAACTTCATCGTTATTTCTCACTTAAAGAGTTGGATTTTTCATCACATTTATAAAATTCTATCTAAGCAACTTAGATTTGCATAATCATTTTATATAGTTGACGATTTAATGATATTTTTTGAGATGCGAGCGAAAAATAAAGTCGGCTTTTAATATCACCCACTCGAGTCAAGACTGGTGATGTGAAGACCTAGCGATTGCCTTTAAAACCTTTTGTAGCAACCCTTCCCAACTTAACCAAAGGTTTTATTAACACAGGCCGTCCACCAATAAAAAGATTTTATTGATGCCAAGTTTATCTAGTCTGCTCTTTTCTAACCTGCTAGTCTATAGCTAATTTACAGGATATAGACATGTTTTTATCAAAAATTATCTATTTTATTGCCGTTACTTTACGCTCAACTTACCGCTTTCGTTTTATAGGCCTTGAAAACCTGACACTGGCCTGTCAAAAAAGCCAAAATCAAAACTTTCTCTTAGGGGTTTGGCATCAAAACCTACTTCACGGTATTTTGGCCCAAACCAAAAAAAATTATGTGGTTATTGTCTCTAAATCTAAAGATGTAGATCCCGTCGCCTATGCCTGCAGGCGCATGGGCAATAAAGTAGTTCGTGGTAGTTCAAAAAATAAGGCCGGTGTCGATAAAGGTGGAAAACTAGCAAAAGAAGAAATGATTAAGGTCTTAAAAGAAGGATATCCTGGTGCAGTAACGATTGATGGCCCTAAGGGACCGGCCAAGCAGGTCAAACCAGGTATTATCGATATGGCAATTAAATCTGGAACTTGCCTTGTTCCCTATCTCCCCATTGCCGAAACTTATTGGAGCTTTAATAGCTGGGATCAATTTCGCCTCCCCAAACCTTTTAGCCGTATCATTATTTCCTATGGTACTCCAATTCCTGTTGCGGCGTTAAGTGAAGGCGGGGCAGGACAATTTGAAAGCTATGCTGAAAAATTGCAGCAAGAGCTCTCTTGTTCAAATGAGAATAATATCATTCAACAATTCAAAGACTGGAAGAGTTTAAGTAAACATAATAATTGGTAAGTGAGTTTTTTTGTCACTAGAAATGAAACATTATAATTGGCCTTTATTTATTTTTGGAATACTTATCTGCCTATTGGGCCTATTGGGCATTTTTCTCCCTATTCTGCCCACAACTCCCTTCCTTATTTTGGGAGCTTTCTTTTTTTCAAAAAGTAATCCGAAATTTTATTATTATTTAATCCACCATCCTCGCTTTGGTAAAAACTTATTCAATTGGTTTGAATTTGGTATCATTAATCAAAAGGCAAAGAAGATGTCTGTGGGATTTATTTCAGCTTCATATTTAATTGTTCTATGGGGAAAGAATCCTTGGACCATTAAAGTTGGTGTTTTTCTCATTCTGGTCGCCGTCATTTGTTTTATTTTAAAAAGGCCTTCCACCCGGCCAACAACCATTTTAATCCTAGGTCATGGTAAAGTTGGTTCTCGTATTGCCCAAGAGTTAATAAGCAATAAACTGATGGGTACAGTCAAAATTTATAGGACGACTCGCAGCGACTCCAGTCCAAGTGACCAAGGCCATATTTTCTTTGATTTAAATGATAAAAAGAGCTGGGACCATTTACCCTTCGTCGATTTTACATTCTGGACTCTACCCGCCAATAACTCCCCCCATACTTTAGAGTTTTGGCATCTAAAAAAACACCTTTTAGGTAAAACGATTGGTATCGGCACGACTTCTCAATACCTACCTTCAAAACAGGAAACTTGGATTGATGAAAACTATACTCATATTGACACCTCTCACAAACGTAGACAAATAGAAAATCAGATGGTGAAAGAAGGGGCCATTTGGGGAATTTGTCCAGGTCTTTACGATGAAAGTTCCCATCCCTCTAAATGGCTTCAATTTGAGAAGGTGCACCCTACAAACTTCATCAACTTAGTCCATCGACAAGATTGTGCCCGTGCATTAATTCATTTAGCACTCTACTCCCCCCTGGGAGAAGTCTATCACCTAAGTGATGGCCGCCCCTTTTTATGGAGTGATTTATCCAAATACTTTGTCGAAAAGAAATTGATTGATCAAAAAATCTACGATCAATTTATGGACAAGCAAAAGGAAGCTCCAAAAGTTTTAAAAAAAGGTAAAATCTCAAATAGAAAACTGATGTCCCTTCAAGACTTTACCTTCAAGCACTCTCTGGTTGAGGATCTCAGTTAAACGTGAATCTGGTGGTCGGCAATTTTTCGGAGAAATAAGGCCCCATATTGTTCATATTTTTTTTGACCTACACCATTAATCATTAAAAAGTCGGAGGCATTACGGGGCAGGAAAACACACATCTCGTGCAAAGTTTTATCGTTAAAGACAATATAAGGGGGAACCTTTTTTTCTTCCGCAATTTCACCGCGTAAGCTCCGCAATTCCTCAAACAATTCATGCCGCTCATGATCCATATGCTTATTTTTAGTAGACGCTTTTTGTAAACCCAAACGAGCTCGCTTATCGCTCTGACGCCGCAAGTATATAGGAGAAGTTCCCGCAAGGACTCCGCGACTTTTTTCTAATAAACAAAGGTTACGATATTCCCAGTTTTTGATACCAATATAACCAAGATGAATCATTTGCCGAATCATATGGTTCCAGTGATTTTTAGGGAGATCCTTCCCTATTCCGTAAACACTTAGTCGATCATGGCGCCGTTCGATAACTTTAGTATTTTTCGAGCCTCTTAAAACATCTATAATATAATTAGATCCAAAGTTTTGCCCTGTACGATAAATTGTCGATAATAATTTCTGAGCGTCTATTGAAGCATCCCACGTTTCTGCTGGCTCCAAGCAAGAGTCACAACTACCACAATGCTGACCGGTCTGCTCGCCAAAATAATTGAGTAAATAATGCCGCCGGCATTGGATGGTTTCGCATAGAGATAGCATGGAATCTAATTTATGGCGGGCCACTTTTTTATAATTTTCATGGGCCTCCGTTGTCTCGAGCATTTGGGAGATCTTAACGACATCTTGTAGGCCATAAATCATCCACGCGGAAGATTCTTTGCCATCGCGGCCAGCTCTCCCTGTTTCTTGATAATAACTCTCGACACTTTTAGGTAAATCAAGATGAGCGACAAATCGTACGTCCGGTCGATCAATCCCCATGCCAAAAGCAATTGTTGCCACGACGATAATTTGCTCCTCACGATTAAATAATTCTTGATTCCTTTCTCTGGTTTGCGGAGAAAGCCCTGCGTGATATGGGATAGCGTGATAACCTAAATTACTCAATTCCTTGGCCACTTTTTCCACTTTTTTGCGGGAAAGGCAATAAACAATCCCGGTATCATCAGAATGAGATGCTGATATAAACTCATTTAATTGCTTTATTTCATCACCTCTTTCATGAATCATGTACTTTATATTTGGACGGTCAAATGAAGAGACAAAGGTTTGGGGATCTTTAAGAGATAATTGATGACTTATATCTCTGCGCGTTTTCTCATCGGCAGTTGCCGTTAAGGCAATTAATGGGACCTCTGGAAACCAATTTTTGAGTTCATAGAGTCGGGTATAATCTTTTCTAAATTCATGGCCCCACTGGGATACACAATGGGCCTCGTCAATGGCAATTAAAGAAATTGTTATTTGGTCAAGAAAGTTCATAATGGACGGAGACAAGACTCCTTCCGGTGAAACGTAGAGAATCTTCGCCTCCCCATTGCGGACTCGCCTTTGAACCTCTTTCTTTTCTTCATAACTTTGAGATGAATTTAAGAAACAAGAGGCAACTCCAAATTCCTCCAAATTCATCACCTGGTCTTGCATTAAAGAAATAAGTGGTGAAATCACCAAACAAACTCCTTCGCTGTAGAGTGCCGGAATTTGGTAACAAAGAGATTTACCGCCTCCTGTAGGCATAATCGCTAATGTGTCTTTGCCATCAAGGATCGAATTGATGATTTCCAATTGATCAAAGCGAAAAGTCTGATAACCAAAGGTTTCTTTTAAAATAAGATGAAGTTTGTCGTTACGCATAGATGGCCATCATACCCTGCCTCCTAGCGGGACAGCAATTTGAAAAAAGAGAATGTTATGACCTTTTTTCACCTTTACAACTTTTTTTATATCTAACCCCAGCAAGCAACTGAAATTACACAAAAAAAGGGTTGAAACATCTCGCTTATAAACAGTCAAAAGAGGCAAACTAAAGCTCCCGCTCTTTCTTGAGACGCCGATATTGCTCTTTACGATACTCCGATTGCTTTTTTTTAAGCTGATCACGTAGTGCTTTTTCTTTTAAGGCCTTCTCTTTTTTTAATTTAATATAAGTGTCAGACTCTTCTATAGATTCAAGACCCTTTGCTCGAGTTTTACTTTTAAGAAAATTTCGCTGCTCTTTTTCATAAACTTTTCGTGCCTCTTTGGCCTTTTGGTAAAACTCTGTATCGGTAATTGATGCTTTCTTTTTATTTTTGATCACTTTATGGTAAGAGTCTTTTTTTTCCCTATTCCGTAAAGGCCTTGATTCTTTCATTTGCTCACGCAATTTTTTGTCATGCGCTTTTTTTTCCTCTTTGGCCTTTTGGTAAAATTCTGTATCGGTAATTGATACTTTCTTTTTATTTTTGATCACTTTATTGTAAGAGTCTTTTTTTTCAATATTGTTAAAAGGTCTTGATCCTTTCATTTGCTCACGCAATTTTTTATCATAAACCTTTTTTTTCTCTTTGGCCTTTTGATAGAATTCACTGTCTGTTATTTTTACTTTTGGGCCAAGAGGTTTCTCTTTTATGGCCTTTGGTTTATTTAATCGATTTTTCTCTTGGGCCGGTCTTTGCTTTTCAATTTCTTCAATGAGACGGGTGATCGCCAATTGACTATTAAGTGCTGAAATATCAATCTTCACCTTAAATTGCTCTAATAAAAAGCCTTCCAATTGATCTTTAAACAATTTTATTTTGTCTAGTCGAAAGATTCGAAAGAAACTCTCCTCTCCTATTATATGAAGGGCATGGGTTCCATGAGTATGATATTCATTTAAAAGTGGAATACAAAAATAATCTGATGGTTTAATACCCTTACCCCCGTTCGTGCCAAGACGAACATGATGGGCCACCTGTGCGAGCTCTCCTGAGACGACACATTTTTGCTTCCGAAGCCAGGAGAGATACATTGAATTACGATGATTTGGATGTTTAAAAAACTCCATTTGAGATCACAAATTCCTTCTTTTAATAATTCAAGATAAAGATTCTTAAAATATAATAATTAATCTAATAGACTTAGGCAAAGATGAGTTAACATACTGTTTTTACAGTGTTTTAAGCTATTGTGACACTCCATTAATACTGCAAAACTGGGTCATTTGATTAAAAGTACAGCTTTTAAGGGATTGAATCAAAATTGCCATTTATTTGAGGCAATCAACCATTATTTTTACCTAGGCCCCATTTTTTATCCTTTAGAATATAAAATCATATACTTGTTCGATGATTTTCTTACTCAAGAAACGTTTTCTAAGTCTTTGTTTTGGATATATTCGGTATTGGCCTCATACTAAGTTCAGATTTGATTGCCATTAAAAGGCCCAACCTTTTTGAGTTGTAAGATTGAAGGAGAAATTATGATTCGATTATTAGCACTTTGTCTTCTATTTGCGAGCCCCTCTATTTTTAGTTTTGAAAAAGATATAGATGAGGATGGTATTATTCGTGAATACTATGAGAAATGCGAAGAATTGGAGAATATCGCTGAAAAAAATTGTCGTCATGAGCAAGAGATTCAGGCAAATAAACATATTCAATTATTAAAAACAGATAAAATGGCGTACCAAAAATATGAAAAGGAGCAAGATAGAATTCTCAATGAGGAACTTGAAGACTCACTTTCATTGCAATTAGCGGCACCTCAAAAGTTATAAATTTATTTATTATTTAATATTAGCAGGCCTTAAATAATTAAGGCCCCGCTAATATTAAAAGCATACCCTTTTCCCGCCAAGCTTTTATTTTAATCCCATCTTTTTGGTAGTATTTTTGAGATATAACTTCATTTCCCCATTTATCTGAATAAGGTTGTTGATACAAGGTATAGTGTTGATGATTGCCCCTATTTTTCAAATGTATAAGTCCCACTACCTGCCCCAATAGACGGCCATAACTCCCTCCTAGAACAATCCACTCATTTTTGTTGAGGAATTCTGGTACCACCAGAGAGAATTGCAACCTATTTAAATGCGATTGAACTTCTTTATAACTCGTGGCCTTATAATCAGCATCCATTGAAAGACGATGCCCCAGGGACACCTCTGTCATGACCTTTTCCGGTACCGTGCTGGACAATTGCAAAACAATAAATACAAATCCTCCAACCAAGAACCCCGAAAAAATTAGCGGTAATAAGTTGAGGATGAGCGGCTTCTTCTCCTTAATGTTGGACCTTTGTAACTTCATGAGATGCTCTAATTGACCTGTATTCAATGCATGAGCATTATAATATTCTTTTAATTGGCGACTTAAGTGACTTTTCATGGCCCCTTCTTACTGCAATCATTTGTTTTATACTGGCAATTAGTAATCCTAACTTTAAGTCGGTGTAACCTCGATAACAATTTTCCTTTTGAGAGCCTAATCTTTTCGGACATCTTTTCCAACGAATACTCTTCTACCCCCCAAAGAAATAAGAATTCTCTTTCATCAGAGTTTAAGGAGCTTAATATCAGCTCCAATTCATTATCCTCAACAAGAAGATTCTCTAATTCATTTTTAAAAAGATAAATAACCTCTCCCTTTTCTTGTCTATCTGCCTGCCCATTCGCTTGGCATTTACTCAAATCTAAAAAATTGTTTTTCATCATTCGACATAATAATTGTTGGGGATTTAACGGGCTATCTCTAAACTGAATGTGATATAGATATTTTTCAAGGCCTATTTTTAATAAATCAAAGGCCTGTTCCCTATTATGCGTAAGGGAAAGGCCATACCTATACAAATGGTTCAATTCTGTTTTTGTGAACATAATCCAACATCATCATAAAGGTTATTTCACTATTGATCTGGAAACCAATAGTGGAGTTGATCATACTCTCCTCGAAAATGACTTTCAATTAAATCAATAATGGTTTTTGAATTTTAATAATGTTCTGCTTGATGTTCACCTGCTCAACGATTAGTTGAGTATTATGTTTTTTTCTATTCAGCTGCATAACACGTTATTTTTACATAGAATTTATTTATTTTTTTTTCTTAAGAACCTCCATTTATTCCATAGTAAGCCGACAAGGTGAAGGTGAGGAACAAGCAAATGAGTTATAATGAAACTTCATTTCACCAATTATTAAAAATGGCCGTTAAAAATAATGTCAGTGATATTCATTTACGTACTAATGAACGACCTTTTTTACGAATGAATGGATCACTTAAGCAAATGAAAGGCGAGCCCTTATCACAGAAAGATCTTTTAGCGATTGCTCATATCCTTATTAAAGACAAAAAAATACTCGAACAGCTTGGAAAAATTAAAGAATACGATGGATCTTACCAATATTCCAATATTTGTCGGGTTAGATTTAATTTGCTCAAATTTCAAGACAAATACGCTCTTGTATTGCGAGTTATTTCGATGACGATACCGACGATCGCAGACCTTGGGCTTCCCAATGCCATTAAGAGAATTGCAGAGGCCAAAAGAGGTCTTGTTTTGGTCACTGGCGTGACCGGCTCAGGAAAAAGCTCAACCCTTGCCGCTCTCTTAGAAGAAATCAATCTAACCCGTCAAGAACATATTCTGACCATTGAAGACCCAGTTGAGTTTCTTTTTACATCAAAGAAATGCCGAATTACTCAAAGAGAGATTGGCCCCGATACAGATAATTTTAAAATAGCCTTGCGAGCTGCCCTCCGTCAGGATCCTGATGTCATCGTTATTGGTGAATTACGGGATCCGGAAACGATACAAATTGCGATGAAAGCGGCCGAAACCGGGCATCTGGTCTTTGGAACAGTTCATACAACTAACGCCTTAACAACGATTAACCGGCTCGTATCAATGTTTACCCCTGAAGAGCAAAATAATGTAAAAATGCGGTTGGCCGATTGCCTATACGGAACAATAAGTCAGCGCCTTTTGCCGAGCTTAAATGGCAAGGGACGCGTTTGCGCCCAAGAGATAATGGTTAATAAAGTAGGAACTCAAGATTGCATCCGGGGTAAAGAACCCCTCAGTGGAATCTATGTGACAATCTGTAAAGGGAACAAGTCTGGAGAAAGTCAATCTTTTGATCAACACCTAACAGAACTGTACTTGGCCGAAAAAATTAGTCATGAAGTAGCGCTTGATGCCGCCAGTTCTCCCACCAACTTTGAACGCAATCTTCAATTTGGCGACTCGGGTAGTGAAGAGGATGACGACCAAGATGAAGATAACGATGAAGTGGACAATCAAGATTTTTCTCTAAGCTCCACAAAGATACAAAAAGAAAAAAATAAGTCTGAGCTAGAGTTAGATTTTAGCCTTACCAAGACTAAGGTTAGCTAAATCAACTCCAAATCATGACCCTTTCTTGAGATATCTATTCATTCACGCAAAATATGAAGCTCACATTGTGAATGGCGAATCATATACTCTGCAAAAGAGCTGGTAAAAAGGCCTGCGATACCATGCATTCCTCTGGTCGCAACATACATTTCATCGATATTGTTTTCCATCGCATAGTGATTAATATTATCTTTAGCATTGGAAGAGATGAGACATTTCTTAATAATTGGGATCTGATTATCGGGACGAAAAATATCGTGTTCTAGTTTTGTTAAAACTTCTAGAACAGATTCTTCAATTTCTGGATATTGAGTTTCATTGGGAAATGAAGAAATAAAAAACTCTCCCGCATAAACATGCTTTTCAAATGAGTGAACTAAATGGATCTCCCCCACCCCCTGCCAGTTTTCTTTTTTCAAACGAGAGCTTAGTGTATCCAAGGACTGAGTTTTTAGATCGGCACAAATCATAACCTTCTTCATAAAATCCTCCCTTTCAAGTTTAAAAAGCTGACCGCATTCTAGCACAAATAAACTCTGCGCTAAGAAATCTAGAATTTTAAAAAGTATTGTCTCGGTTTTTTTTTGAGAAGAAACGAAGGCCAATCATTCCGATTTAAAACTGATTGGTTTTATATTTTACCATTTCGCTTTTAAGTACTGTATTCTTGCTTAACTCATCGATTTTAAGGACAAGCTCATTGAGAAAATTGGGCTTGACTAGAATATGTCTCACTCCCAAGGCTTCCAATTCCTCT
>JBFGZE010000050.1:0-23575 GCA_041586955.1 Bacteriovoracaceae bacterium | reverse complement strand
TTTATTTTCAGATTCAATCGCCTTTTTTTCGAGAAAAAGACAAAAAATATCAACGATATAGGTAACGACAAAAACGCAGCCAATGGTGATCACTACAATAGAACCACGTCTTAAAATTGATAGCGTTTGATCATTAAATTCCAATAATTTAATGCCGAGATTAAAAATACTAGCAAAAAAGACAATTCCTAAAGGAATATTGAAGCGTTTCTTCAACCTTGCGTTCCATTTCACATGGCCTTTAACCAATAATTTTTCTAAGACGAAGGTAATATAAATACGGGCCAAACGGTCGATTAATAACGACAGAAAAATGAGAATAAGCAGTCCAATCCATTGCCCATTGAGAAGAATAAATGCTTTTTGGCCAGTCCAGGGTGGCATCATATTTTTAATCTTGACCCGAAGGCCGTTATGGACAGTGACTCCTTTAATGACCGGTCTGTCTTTAACACTTTGATAAAAGGCCTCAATCGTTTTAAGAGTATTAGGAGTAAATTTCCATTGTTGGTCGCTATTTTTTGCGATGGAGATTTCTACCCAATGAGTTTCTGTATCCCATAGCACAGATTGTTGACGGTAAACCCAAATGTTTTGTGGGGGGTTGTCAGGTATATTGCTCACTTGGATATATTCGAGGCGATCCAAGGTATTAATTAATTGGATCGCGGCCAAGCGAGCGGAATCATATTTTGTCGTGTCATCTAATTGGGAGGTGTCAAAAGAGAGAATCGCGAGGTCTAGGCCCTTTGGATCACCTTGTTTATGGCCCTTCATGGTTTTTAAAAAATAATTCATGGTCTCGCGCGGTGATTTAAAACTAGGTGTCGGGTAAGTGGTTTGAGCGGATATACTAAGGCCTGCCAAAATCAGGGCAATGGTGATTATACTGAACTTCATACTTTTAACTCCTCTATCTTAGCTATTTTAACCGATATTAGGCGCCCTCTCATTGTTGAATGCGTTAAAAGTTGCTGAAAATCTTAAAGCGCGTTTATAATAAAGTGAGGAGACAGTAATGAGTGATTTATTAAAACTTAAACCAGAAGAATATCTTATTCGTGAGGGTGAGGAATCCAACGAAATGTTTTTTCTTAAATCTGGGACCCTGGGGGTTTTTAAAACCAAGGGTAATGTTGAGCGTCAGATTGGCACAATTATGGCCGGTGAATTAGTTGGAGAAATGAGCTTTTTGGATGGGCAACCACGCTCTGCTTCGGTGAAGGCCATCAATGAAGCTATCATTACCGTTATTCCTCAGGAAACTCTCGATAAAATTCAGGGCAGTTTACCACCTTGGTATAAGGCCTTAGTGAATACTCTTTTAGATCGTCTTCGCCGTGCCAATGCTAGGATCAAAGTCTAGAAAAGATTTTTTGTTTATGAACGATGTCTCGTTTGAAAAACTTCGTGATATTGGGCAGTTCCTTTTCAGATAGGATAAGTATACATATTACAAAGCCGTTTGACGCGTCGCGCGCCAGGGTCCTATAATGCCATCGTTAGCATTCTTCAACAAAGAGTTTTTCGATGAAACAGGGCATTTTATCAATCGGCAAAGTATTATTCTCCTTTCTCATTTTAAATCAGGTGCAAGGGCTTGATCAATTACCCTTTGATTCAAGAGTTTGGGAATCGGTTGAATCCATCCATAAGTGGCAAGACAAGCTTAACCAAATGCCGGCACCTATAAAATTTCATTATTTTCATTTGTTTCATCCCAATAATTATTATGTTTTTAATAAAAAGGCCGGTGAAATATCCTTTTACCAACAAGGAGATGAGTTGCCAGTGGACAAAATTCCCGCGCTTTTTCCCTTCGTTCTTAATGACCGCAAGGTTGGGAGTCCTCTTCTAAAGGGTGAACAAATTGTCCAAAGTGGATTGGCCGCTGGAATATATACTATTTTAGAGGTTCTGCCCCAGGAGATTGTTCTTCAAGATGATAAGAATCGTAAGGTGCATTTATGGGTTGGTTCTGACACGATAAACTTTTTCCACTCTTCATTTACATCAAAGGCAAAGTTTTATGTGCTTCCTTCAGAGCAGGGGCATGTTTTTATTGCAAAAAATAATCGCCTTAATTTTGCCTCGTTAAAAAAGCACTCCCGTTATGACTATTATCGCTTCTCCCCGCGCTATAAAGACATTCACGAAAATCAGACTCTTTTTCGTTTTAAACCGCATAAAAAACAGGTGGTCGAAGAATATATGGCGACCCTCGATGAGGAAAAATTGACATTAATGAAGCTATATCAAGTAGATAATGAGGAATATAATCGTCTGGCCGGACTCGCTTTTGGTATTTTGGGAAATGAATCAGAATTCGGTGAAAGTATTAAATTGATTCTTAAAGAGGCATTTCCAGCGCTGGTCGCAATTTTGAAAGGGAATCTAACAACACGGTATAATTCACGTGGACTAACACAGATTAAAACAATTCCAGAGTTAATTAAAAAGAAATATCGTATTAAAAAATCTGATTTGATGAATCCAAGAGATGCGGCAATCGCCACGTTGGGATTTCTGGCGCAATCACTTAGGGAATTGCGTTTTATCGAAAAGCGGCATAAAGATATTAGGCCCTATAATCGTCATCGCTATCTTCATTATATTTATACAGGAAGGGTATCCCAAATTAAAAAAGGCCTGGCGACTCCAGACAAAAATATTTATTTTCAAAATATTTTGCGCTATCAAAGCTATATTCAACTTTTACAAAAACGTTTACCTATAGAGCATTAAAAAATTCTAATCTTGCTCAAAGAGAACAGGATAGGCCGATTTTAAATACCGAGTGGTTATTATTTTAAAGAGGTTGACATCTGGCTTCTCGCTAATATCAGCAGCGTCAACTTCCATATTGGTTAGGTCAACACCTTTGTTGGCGTTCATCGCTGCTAATTGGGCGGCATCAGCATCGGCCTTTTCATCCTCTAATTCAAAGCTAAAATTAAGTCCATTGTTAGAGGGAGTCGCTGCTGCAGTTCCTTGATTAACTGTCAGGGCAGAGTTTTTATAAGAAGGTGATTTCTTTTTTTCAGTATGATTTTCCTCGGTGATCATTGGCCGCCCACTACTGGCGGCCAGGGCCGGGGCAAATTTCGCGAGCGTGTTTTTCTCCTCATTAGACATTCCCTTAAGGCCATTACGAACGGCCTTAATCAAATGGTTTTTTTGGGCCTTTTCTAGGCGGTCCCAATTGATGGGTTTGCGATTAATCTCTTTAAATTGAGTATTGGCGATTCGCTTGAGTGAATTGTTGAGTTTAGAAATACGAATGGCGTTTTTTCCCATTTCTCCCGCTATTTCATTGGCCTTGCTCAGGTTTCCAGAGAAGAGTGCATTGGAGCTTTTGGCCAAGGAGCGGGTGCCATTGGCCATGACTCCCTGGGTGTCTAATTTATTGTATTTAATAATAGGTGATTCTGATTTTTTACAGGTATTGGTTTTTTGGCAAGAGCATTTTTCATCTGGTTTTAAGGAACCTTTCTGCCCTGTAAAGCAGAGTCCTGCAGCGGCCGTTTCTTTGCCCTTTTCTCCAGCTCCAGTACTCATGGCAATCTTATTGATGGTAACTGTTTGCCCGCTTTGATTGGTCATTCCGGGGATTTGCTGAGTGCGGATCTTAACTTGTTGGGCGAGAGACTTATACTCTGCCGCCTTTTGATTCAAGCTATTGGATTCTTTGTCGATTTCAGCAGCGGCAGTGAAGGCGAGAAGGCCGTAGCCACCAAAAACCGCCGCACGGATAAAACCATTGGCCATTATTTTACTCATGGTCGTTAGAAATTGTCCTTCATACTTCAAAATAAGGGCGGCCGCAGCGGCTCCAATTCCTAACGATATAATTGTTCCACCCCGAGCGTGGGCCGAAGGTAGAATAAGCTCCTGCATATGAGTTAGACTTATGCTTAAGAGACTTTTGGTGGTCTCTAATTGCTCAGGCGCTTCTTGCCAAATCATTTCTTTAGACCAAGTATTTTGAAATTGATGATACTCCGCAATTGAGCTCGATTGCGTTTCTCCCATTGTGAAGCGGTGGTATTCCCGAAAGACCATAAGTGATTGATCTGTACTTGTCGTTTGGGCGAGAACTTTTTGAGCATCCTTTAATTGGTTTAAATAATTATAGGGTGCTTGAGGCCCATGAGATGAAGTCGCTCCGAGGCAGGCGCCAAAGCGTCCAGGAGTTTCATATAATTGTTCTGTAATTGATAGCCCTGCTGCGATCATAAATCCTGCTGCTGCCACCTTGGCCAAGTTGGCCCGGGTTTTAGCGGCCTTTGCTGCAAGTGCGGTTTGATTACCCGCTTTTTCTAGCGCCATGATTTGAGTATCTGCGGCGTCTTTCTTATTTAATTCTTCACTTTTGCTTAATTTATTATAACGCCACCAGTTGACCACTTCGGAAGCAATGTAGGCAGTGCCCGCGGCGACAAAGGCCCAAGCAGAAGCGCGACCAGGGCAGTACTTTATGGTGAGAGGGATGCTCGCAGTAATGGCGATTAGGGCGATATTTGACATTAATTGTCTCCCTTCACCACCTTTTGGGCCGATTCTTTTTTTATCATCCTCTGGCCTTGCCTTGCTTGGTTTCCCAATAATAACTTTAGGTTTTTGTGCTTCGATGGAGTTCGCCTGGAGTGAACCATAGGGGGTAAGGCATTGAATGAAAAATAAACCCATAATGGCAAAACTTGACACTAACTGACGCATATTGAACTCCTTAGTATTAAATTATAATAGGGACTTAGGGTTTGTGGGGAGATTTTCGCGATATACACCTAATTCGCTAAAAAAAAATGTAAAAACAGTACGTTAGTCCGTGATCGAATGGGAAAGTTTCTTTATTGACTGTCTCAAATATGTGGCATTATTGCAGGATTACGGTTTTTTCAAAAAGAGGGCCAGGGATTGGGCCAACTGCTGGGGGATTTCCAGGTGAAGGCAATGAGAATGGTTCTTGAAACTCTGGTGTTTGAGTCTAGGGTCCAGTTTTTGAATGCGCTCACCGATGGTATGGTACTTTTGGTCCTCTTCGCCACTTAAATAGAGGAGAGGCCGCTTCAAGAGGCGCAATGTCGGCCATAAATTAGGTCGACGACCGACGCTAAATAATTGCAGTGCTTTTTGCCATTGCTGAATCTGACTGGCGTTGTAATGGCGACTTCGTTGGACAGTTTGAAAATAAGAGGATTGGTGGATAGTTTTAAAAAGATCCATGCCATACCATTTTGTTAAAAATAATTGAAATGATTGTTCATCGTGAATGGAGTTCAGCAATTGTTGGTCGGCGAGGTAGCGTTGATATCTAAGTTCCAAGGGGCCAAGACCGGGATTGGCGGATTCTAAGATCAATGCTTTGATACTGCCCGATGGCCGGTTGGTTAAATATTCGAGCGCTAAGCGGCCCCCTAAGCTATATCCATAGAGTGTATCGATTTGGTTTTTACGGATATAGTGGGTAAGTTTGTTAAAAAATGAAGACACCGGAGTCATGGGAGTACCATCATGACCGGGGAGGTTGATCGTGTGTAAGTTCATGCCCAGAAGTTTTAATTCCTTGGCAAGAAAATGAAAATTATTTTGATTTCCCATGAAACCATGGAGCGCCAAAATATTATGTTTCATATGGGCCCTCTTCAGTGTGGAGGAGAAGATCTTGTAATCGCCATTTGATGCCCATGGGAGGAGAGCTATATTGATCAGCGGTAAGAAAACTCCAGACCCTTGGTATGGCAAAGGCCTCGAGGTGACCTTTTAAAAACGTTTTTAATTGCGCCATATGAGTGGCATTTAATTCATCAGAAATAATTAGCGCACAGATTTCCTCACCCCAACGTTCATTACTTCTTGTGAAAAGGAGAACCTCTTCAATAAGAGGGTGAGTTAATAACACCTTCTTGATTGATGCTAAGGCAATATTTTCACCTCCGGAAATAATGATTTGATCGAGTCGTCCCTCTACGTGTAAAAAATCATTCGTCCATTGACCGCGATCATTTGTCCGAATGATAAAAGTTTTAGGCGTCAGAGTGAATTGACCATTATGATAAATACAATCATGATGAATGAGGGAGTCGATTAAAATACGCTGGTCTTCTGCTAGGGAGAATTGGCACCAGGGGGTTGGACTATAGGTCGTTAAGTCGCCCCGACTTAACTCTTTGATAGGTCTCGCGGCGGTGAATCCAAGGGTTTCCGTCATGCCATAGGTTAAGATCAGTGGCCATTGATTTTCCTGGGCCTGGGCCAAAAGAGATTGGTCACAATTGGCCCCACCAATAAGAATTTTTTGGCATTTTGCCAATAGGGATATGAGCGATGGTTTTTTTAGATAATAAAATAATTGGGTTGGGACTAAACTGAGAAAATCGACAGAGGCCAATTGGTTAAGTCCATGACCTTTGGCAATGATTGACCAAGAGGCCCCTCGATAGAGAAGGCGTAAGAGTGTCATGAGGCCTGCTACGTGGTTTAATGGTAAGGTCAAAGGGTAGATATGATGATCAGCGATCCCTAGAAAATCTGATTGTTTAAGGGCCGCTTGAAATAAAGTATCAGGTGAAAAGCCAATTAGCTTGGGTGTTCCGCTTGAGCCAGAGGTTTGAACAAAATGAAAATGGCCTTTGGGAGAAGCGTTCTTTTTTTTGGCCTCTAAAATTTGCAATTCGCCTTTGCTATTAAAGGTGATGAGATGGCCAATTGGATTAGTGGCCAATAGAGATGACCGTGCCTGCTCTGGCATGGTGTCAGGTAAAAGTAAGGTTGACCACTTGAGCGCCCAAGCGGCCAATAAAAGGCCTATGACTTCCACTTGATAAGGGTTGCATTGGATCGCGATAAATTCTTGTTTGGAATGAGGAATCAATTTATCTAATTGTTCTTGATAAAAAGATATTGTTGTCTCAAATTGCTTATAGTTGCTGCCGTTTGGAAGAAGAGGGTTATCGCTAAATGACTTGATCCTCTCTATAAAAGGCATAATTGATCCTCTGACACCTTCACTTGATGAAAGCGAATTCCCATTCCTAACAGGCGGTAGGGTTGATTGAATTTATAATATAAGTTATCAAATAATTCTAGAAGACGGTTAAAACTATTTTCCCTCAGGGGTCTGTTATTCACCATATCCTCTTTAAGATAGCTATCGAGGGGGCAGTCTAAAGTATGCGTTTTAAAGTCCTTAAACTTAATTTTAAGGTGTAGGCCTGCGATGCCACGCTCTTTATAATGGTCTTTACTATGGAAACGATTAAGGAAGGATTGATAGAGATCTGGGATTAATTGGGGAGTATGATGGGCCGAGTAATCTTGTAAATAGGTATTTTCATGGCCCAGACTGAGTCCAGGGCGTTGTCCTTGAACCTTACGGTGGTCAATTCCAAGGCCTAAGTTTTTTAACTCATAGGCCCTTTGTTGGCCGGTGATGGAATTTAAGGTCATGAAGCTGACTCGTTGAATATCACCGATAGTTCTTAGGCCTAGGTCAAAAAAGCGCTGATTGGTTTTAGTTCCGATTCCAGGAATATATTTAAGAGGTAGGGGCGCCAAGATTTCCCCAAGGTCATGAACCTGAGGGTGAAAGACCTTAATACCTCGCGGTTTATTCCATTCGCTGGCCAATTTCGCAAGAAATTTATTGGGACCAATCCCTATGCTTGCCCACAATCCAGTGTCTTGATAAATCGCTTTTTGCTTTTCTTGGGCGTATTGAATGAGGGTTTCAATATTTTCATTGGCAGAAAAATGAGGAATTATAAGATAGGCCTCATCAAGTCCCAAGGTTTCATATTCTGTCACCCACTCTTTAATGAGACGAAAAATTTTTTGGGTATAAAAGCGATAGAGCTTCATATTGGGGGGGATCAAACTAATATGGGGGCAACGCTTAAGCGCCTCGCGACTACTTAAGCCGGCATGAACACCATAAGAACGCGCAAGGTAATTGGCAGTGCAGATAACGCCGCGGGAGTCTCCGGCGCCACCAACCGCCATTGGTTTTTTTAATAATTGGGGGCGTATTTGGCATTCAATAGAAGCAAAGTAGGAGTCCATATCGAGGTGTAAAACCCAATTAGACATAAGGACGCCAAAGGCCTTTAACAATACCAAGAATTTTAAAATCTTCAGTATCTTTAGTGAGGATAAAAGGTTCCATAGTGGAATTGGCCGGTCGCAATTCAATACTCTCGGAATTGGGGTAATAATACTTAACAGTCGCCTCGTTGTTCCAAAGGGCGACCACGATTTGCCCTTTTCGAGCACATGGGTTTTGTTCTACGATAACAATATCACCGGAGTTAATACCCGCTTCAATCATGGATTCACCAGAAATTTCAAGGGCGTAATGGGCGTTATCACCGGAGATCCAGCTAGGTGGTAACTCGATATAATCGCTATAGCTTTCCTCCGCATAAAGAGGGCTGCCCGCTGCGACTAGTCCCAAGAGAGGTAACTTGAGAAGGCCATTATTTTCAGATTGATTTATTTGAGTACTTGAGTCCGGTAGTTTGATTCCACGGCGGGCATTCCAGTCCAAGGTTATCGCCCCATATTCCTGAAGGTATTTTAAGTAGCGTTGAACGGAGCCATAGGATTTAAAACAAAAATGATCTTTGATTTCTTTTTGGGTTGGTGCGACTTCGTTGTCTTGCCAATATTGTTCGATGAATTTGAGTACTTCGAGTTGTTTTTTTGTTAATGCCATGGAACAAAGCCTACGCGTAAGTCTCGCGTAAGTCAAGTTAGCTGTCTCATTTTTCCTCGGAGCATAGCGCGCCATTTATTGGTAAAATAAAAAAAAGAATGACATTATGAGGAGAGTCTATGTCTCAGCGACTATGCTTGATTAATAAAGAAAACAATAATTCTATATTCCAGCAATGGGTGAAAAAAAATCCTCAATATTTTGATGCCGTCTTCCCTTTTAATGACGTCATTGATTTTGACTATGATACAGATGGTAAAATTATTATTTGGGAGGTTCCCGATGATATTCAATCATTAAGAAAGCAAATTACCTTTATTATGGAAAAATATGATTATCAATTAGTCCTCGTCTTTACTGCTCGAGAGGATATTCCCCAATTACCGGAGCAATTTGTCCTTTTAAATGATGAATTTATTATTGAAAAAACGCACCCCCTTTTAGATCGTATCCTTTCCGAGAAAAACTTTATGAACCGTAATGCAGTTCATGAATTAAACAACCATATGGCGCTTTTAAATGCCCAATTAAATTTAATGGCGCGCAAATATAATAAGGGCGAAGACATCGGTGAATTTATTGATCGAATGAATGTCACGATGAAAAACGCAGTGATGGCGACGAGGGAATTATTTGGTAATAGAGTGATTAATGAAGTGGAGACATCCTTAGTAGAAGCGTCTACAGGCTCCTGGTTAGAGAATAAGGAAATAGTTTTAGTGGAAGATAACGAAGATTTGCGAACACTCACAAAATTAATCCTTAATGACTTTGGACTCAACGTGCGGGCCTTTCAAAGTGGGGAAGCGACGCTTAAAGAATACGTTGGTCGGGAAGATGGCCCTTATATTCTATTAACTGATCTGATGTTACCTGGTATGAGTGGTGATAAGCTGGCTAAAATAATGCGATCCGAATTTAGAGATCTTAAAGTCGTATTCTTGTCGGGTAAAGTGGATATGGCCAGTTCGACTCATTATAAACAATGGGGTGATGCCTTCGCACAAAAGCCAGTACTTGCTCCAGAACTTCATCAGATTTTAATCAATCTTTGCCCTGAATTGGCAGAGTATATGAGATCGGCGTCTTAATTTATGAAAGTCTTATTGGCAGATCCCTCGGAGCAACGAGAAGATATCGAAAACTTTCTTAAAGAAAATAGGGTTGAAGTAAAAAGTGTCCATGTTGGACAAGAAGCCCAATTGGCGATTTATCGCGATAAATTTCAGGCAGTGATTATTCATTATGATCTTGAAAAACATTCCGCACTTGATGTACTTCGTTATATCCGCTCGACTAAACCTTCCACTCGTGTCATTTTACTTTTTAGTGGCCAAGACCAATTAGATGATCTGGGCCTTAGTCAAACCGAACTTAAAAACTTAGGAGCTTCAGATATTCTTTGCCATCCTATATTACCCAAAAAAGTATTGGAGAGTATTGAAGGGAGTAATCAATTTGCAGCTTGGAAAAAGGTTCTTAAAGGTGGTGAAGTTAAAGAAGAAGAGGTTGTGGATGCCAGTGATGAAGAATTTACGCGTATCAAGATTGATGATCTCTACGGAGGAAATACCAATATATTCGATCATTATATTCGATTAGGTCGTAATCGCTTCATTAAAATTCTTCACAGGGGTGATCTCTTTGATAAAGATAGGATCGATTTTTATCGAAATGAAAAAAGGGTTAAATATCTCTATTTTAAAACATCTGATCGTGGCACTTATATTAATTATATGAATCAATTGATGACTAAAATAATTGACAAAAAAAAGGGTCGTGGAAAAACGCGGTTGACGATTGGTCAAAATGTAATTGAAAAATTCGTCGATGAAATTTACACCTCGGGATTGAAGCCCCAATTATTGGAAGAGGGGACACAAATTTGTGAAAATATGCTGGGGATGATCGACAAAACGCCTCGCCTATCAAGTCTTTTTAATGAATATCAAGATCTCGTCGATGATGGCCCCACTCATATTTTTTTGGTGTCCCTTTTATCGACTGTTATTTGTAAAAGCCTGAATTGGAAGAGTCTCCGCACCATTGAGAAAGTCGCTTTTGGTAGTTTTCTACATGATCTTGGCAAATTAAAGTTCCCTCCAGAAATGGTAAGTAAGCGGTATCAAGATCTAGATGAGCATCAAAAAAAAATTTATGAGAAGCATCCGGAATATGGACTTGAAATGGTCAAAAATATTGCTGGTGTAGATGATTCCGTCAAACAAATCATTCTTCAGCATCACGAGTATGTTAATGGCGAAGGATATCCTCATGGCATTGCCGGGATGAAAATTTTCCCCTTGGCCAAGGTTGTTTCCCTGGCGAATGAATTTACCCATTTAATGATGGCAAAAAAACAACCGCCGAATGTTGTTATGGTGGAATTTCTTAAAAATAAAGAACAACTTGAGCGCTTCGATCCCAGCTTCATTAAGGCCTTGGTTTCATCGTTCACTGGTAAAGCTCATGGCATTCAATAATCAATTTTTATATCTCGGTAAAACCGCACCTATTCAGGCCGTACCAGATCTCATTTCCTATGAAGCTTCCATTAAGCATTTGGAAAGTTTGTCAGAATTGGGCAATTATTGGCAATCTAATAGCAATAAAGAGGATGATGTTGCGGTCTTATTTATCGAAGATCAATTTTTAGAGGATGAAGACGATCTTTTTTTATTTAATCAATTAATCTTAAGTCAATCCTCAAAAACCTTTTTAATATTTGGCCTGATGGATCAAGCGCAAGATTACCAGAGCTCCTACTTATCGCTACTGCCTTGTCATGGTATATGGCCTAAAGGAAAAAATGGACTTTCCTTATGGAATGCTCTCATCGATTTTTTGCGTGGCAAAGTCAAGACAGGGAAAATCCCTTGGGAAGATCAACCCTCTGAGAAGACCTTGGTGCGATCACATGGGGTTATTCACGATATCTCTTCTGAGGGATTAAACTTTGAATTGGCCACTTCTTTGGGCCAAGGCCGAAATGGTGATAAGCTCTATTTCTCATTTATCCCGAATTTGGTTTTTGACCGTTTCGAGCTTAAAAGGGTGAATTCTTGGGGCCAAAAAAATATTTATGATATGGCCTACCCGTATGCAAGACCAGAGGACATCATTAGTGAGTATGACTTCTTGCCCGAGACAATAGAGACCTGGTTTGACTTAAAAAGCGATTCTTTGGTGCCTGGTCGGAATGACCTCTTTCTCATTTCCAAGGAACCTTTAGGAGCACTACACCAAAAAGAAAATTTGGAAAAGGATGCCCTTCGTTACCATTATTTTCGTATGGCCGATAAGCAAGATATAGCGATCGCATTCGCGGTCTTACGCCCGCAACTAATTTTTTTACAATATCATGATGGCAAGGGACTCTCTGAGCTAATCCAAGTCATTGAGTCGATAGATGATAATTTTCGACCTATCCTTAATTGCTTTTCAGCTCCCGATGATACCCCTAATATGCAGACGTCTTATCATTACCCCAAATTAGTTGCCATTAAGCGGCCATTAAGCCGCGAAATTTTCCCTTTGTTTGTCGATAAATATATAAGCGTTGCGGGTAGAGACAAGGCCATTACTCGTCATTGTTTTCCTTTTGCTGATCGTCGGCAATTAGTACAGCATGAGTTTTCCGTGGAAATTATCGCACAGGCCGGAAATTGGCGCCAAATCAAGTCGGATAAAAATTTAGCACCTTTTGATATTTTGAATCAGACTGGTGTTGAAAAAAGTTATTTGGTTTTAGAAAAATGTGAAGAGGATCTTTATATTGCTCTTGAATGGCCTTTTTTATGTGTTGTGGGCCGGGACTATCTTTAGCTAACCTTTTGTCTAATCTGAAATGGTGGTTGATGCCCTGACCATTGCTAAAATGTCCATGAAGTAATTACTTGACAAATTTGCTGCTTTTTCATAAATCTACTCCAACCATTGTAAAAATTTCATTTTCTCCTCCGGAACATGGCATTTTTACACACAACGCAAGGCGGCACCGTGAAGACCATTTCTTTCTTTTTCACCTTAGCTTCTCTTTTCATGATGAATTTTTCTTTTAGTGTTCAGGCCGAAACGAAAGCACAGTTTCATTATCCTGATGGTTTTAAAGATTATGCAACGATTGCCAATAAGACAGTCGAAGAAGTACCTACAGAATTAGAACTTCTTCCTGAGCCTGGGGATAAAAACCTTGGTGAAGCAATCATGATGATCGATAAATTAGTGGCCCTTGGTAAAAAAGTTTGGCCCATCATTGAAGCTGGTAAGCCGGTCGTTAATGCTCACGGGACAGGGGTTCTCGAAGTCCTTCCACATTCCAGTGATATGGATCTTACGAGTATGGATCTAGATTTTTGGAGCCTTCCAAAAGGAAAATCTTATCGTGTTGCCTATAAAAATCTTCTTGGAATGGAAGTTGTTTCCTTTCAGTATACTGTTGTTTATCAGCATGGAGGTTCATTTATGGGTAAAGGTAAGTACCTATCAGGTATTCGAGTATATCCTTCAAAAGTGGCCGTCTCTTGGGGCTTTACGTTTGATGCCAGCGCTGAACTGGCAAATATTTCAAACCTTGGTAGCCAAGAAGAGACAATTGCTGGAGCGACAATCAAAGTCAATTATTCTATCAAGACACCATTACAAACAATTGATTCTGAAGAATCCGTTTTTGTTTCTGGTAATGGTGACTTAAGTCACTTCTAAAAAACGATCATAAAATTATAATTTAAATATCCTCCCGAATGGGGGGATTTTTTTTATGGTGCGAATATTAAGTATTAAATAAATAACTCCAATGGGTGCGATAAGCATTAAGCTCATTGAGGGCCCCCAATTGAGTCGCGGCCTTAATAGGTAATGAGAGACACCGATGAGAACGAGGATGGTGATGCTAAAGGTCGCCAGAGTACGCCTCGGAAAAATACGCCAAAAAGAAGTCTGGATTTCTCTTGCGGTAAAATAAAGTCCTATAAATTTAGGAATAAAGCGAATCAGTACCGATACCATTAAAACTTGTAAGGGCGCTCCTAAATAGGCGGTGGCAAAAATCAAAAGTGTATTAATAGGTGTCCAATATAAATAAATCTTAAAAAGAAATCTTGTTTTGCCACTCGCACGAAAAAGAGCATCATGAGGCAATATATAGGACAAATAAGAGAAGGCAAAAATTTGAAGAAAAGGGATCGCCTGAACATATTGATCAGTAAAAAGTAGGTGAACTAACTCTGGAGCAAAATAGGCGAGTCCAAAAACAGAGGGAATGATTAAAAGAGCGTTATCGCGGATACCTTCATGTAAAAGGTCCAATGATTTCTTATAATCTTTTTGTCCTAATGAATGAGAAAGTTTGGGGATAAGGACTTTATGCATGGCCATATCGAGAAGCACTAGGGGGGGGATCATTAAGCAGCCCATGGAATACATGGCAAAGTCTTTTTTGGCCAAAAAGGTGGTTAAGATTAGAAGGTCAAACTTTTCCACGAATTGGGATAAAAGGCCCATAACCGACATAGGCATCGAATAGCTGTATATTTTCTTAAGGGTTGGAAAATGGGGCCTGAAAGTAACAAGACCTTTAGACGTAAGGAGAGTATGGTAAACCAGGAATTTAAAGGCAGTAAAAATAGTATAACCCCAAAAGATGAAGGCGGTATTTTGGGTTCGCCAAGCGATGATCAAAATCGTTAACACTTTGATCATTTCAAAGGTACCCTCAATCAGTGGGCCCTTGATCACGTGCCCCTTGGCCGTCATGACCTCGGGAAAAAAGCTATTCGAGTTAAAAAAGAAGGAAGATAGAATAAAGGCAATAACCGGAATATCACGATCAAATGAGTGGGGTAGGAGATAAACGGCAAGCGAGACACAGATTATTAAGAGCAGCCCAGATACGAGATTAAGCCAGTAGATTTGCTTATAATACTCTTTACCGCCATTCTCTTTTGAGCACCAATAATAGACCCCATGGACGAAGCCTCCGGAAAAAAGCAAATAGGGTACCATTCCTAAATAAAGAAAGAATACCTTATAGGCACCCATTTCGGCGGGGGAAATAAGGCGTACGAGTATGAACGGCATCACCATGTTGATGACACTTGCTATTGAAGAAAGAAAAAAAATTGGCCAATGGCTTTGTTTCATCAATGGATTATCTCGTTATTTTCATAGATATTTTGGTACATTGCCGCCATCTTAGTCGCAGAGAAGTGACTTTGTACGGCAAAATAACTTTTTGTGGATAGGTCCTTTGCGGCGAGGGGGTTATCAAGTAGGAATTGTAATTGGTGGCAAAAGGCCTTGTCATCACCAAGAGGGAATAAGTGGACGACAAAGTCCTTCGCCTGTGTATTGATAATATGATGGCCTTCAATATCACTGACGAGGGAGGGGAGACCGTGGGCCATTGCCTCTAAAACCGCCATAGGGATTCCTTCATGAGTCGATGCTGATAAAAAGAGATCGCTTGCTTCTAGGTAACGGTTAATATCTTGGCGAGCTCCGATGACTTGGATGTGGTTTGTTTGTTCTTGCTTTAATGCTTGGAAATAGTCCTCGTCACCGCAAGGCCCAATTACCAATAATTGGCATTGGGGGAAATACCTTTTGAGATTTTTCATGAGAAATAATTGATTTTTGAGAGGCACGACACGGGCGATACATACGAATAAGGGGAGCTCTGAATCTAATTGATGGCGCTGGCAAATCCATTTTTTTTGACGATCTCGATTGGCCTTATTTTTCCAAAGATTTGTTTCGGGTATGAAGATACCATTATCGATTTGAAAAATTCGTTTTTTTGGAATGATCGTTTGATCGTTATAAAAATCGCAGACATGTTCCGCGACGCCGATAATGGCATCGGCCATTGGTGCCATGGCCTTTTCATAGAGTCGTGCTTTTTTTGATACTTCCACATGGCCTAGGCCATGTGTGGAGTGAACTAATTTGGGTTTGGCGCTAAAGCGGAATAAACGTGATTTCAAGCGTAAAGGGCCGAGATACATCAAGGGGTTGAGATCATGAGTATGAACAATATCAAACTTTTTGATGTATTGATTGAGCTGGGCCAATAACTCAATATCATAACCAGGGCGCTTGAGGGGTGGGGTAATAACAGTGATACCATTTTTGCGAAAATAATCGACCCAGGAGCGGTCATAGTCATAGACATAAAGCTCCACTTCATGGCCTTGCGCCATTTGCTCCTTTGCGAGTAGAAAAATGACTTTTTCTAGGCCGCCGACACCTAAAAATTGGGTCACGTGGGCTATTTTCATGTTATTTACCTCAGGCGGTATATTAGCAAAGAAAAGAAAAAAAAGGACGCGGTATGTAAAAAAACATATTGGGCCCCTTTTTTGGCCATTTTATGCTAAAAGAATTTATTTGAATACGATTTTGAGAAAATGGAGGCCTCCAGTGGCATCATTGATGAAGATTCCTTTGTGGATGAGTATTATTTTTATCCCAATAATTGTCTCAAGTTGTGGCCATAGCACCGGTAATTATCCCAAATATAACGATTATGCTAAAAGTGGTGATCCTCAAATTTATGCTAAGGCAAGTGGGCAGGAGATCAAATGGCCAAATTTTACGCGAGGAAAAGACGACTTAGCACCTGGTTTTAGCTATACCTTATTTCATTCCACAGACAAAAAACTAAATGGTACTTTTCGCAGTGATTTTAAAGGTAAATTGCGTTTACCCTATAATGTTGTCCTGGAAACTCGTGGTAAAAAATTACCAGAATTAGCAAATGAGGTTCGTCAGGCCTATGGGCGTTTTTTCCGTTCGGGTGTTGATTCGGTGACTTTTAAGGTTTATCAAAAGCGTTATTGGATTGAAGTCAGAGGCCTGGTCAAGAAAACGGGGCGTTATTTGGTAAAGCGCAATGAAACTCTCGATCGCGTCCTTGAAATGGCGGGGGGGATTAATGGTGATATTAATAAAGATTATTTTAGTGCCTCTCTCAATCAAGGGGGAATATCAAGCTTAGTTATTCTCAATCAATATTATGATAATTCTGCCAATCAAAATCCTACTTGGATAGGGGGGGATCTGCTGACAGTAAGCAGTGTGGATCCCATGAGTGATGAAGGTAAGAAAATCCCTTTTGTCAGTGTGATGGGTGGCGTGAATAAACCAGGTCAAATTCTTTTTAAAAACTCCGCTGATCTTTTCTACTACCTGAATCAGGCCGGGGGAACGGTTACATCCTTGGGTTATAGTGAGTGTTATATTTATCGAAAAATGAATAAAAAGGTTGATAAAATCCAATTTAATCTCATGGATACGGACTCCATTCCTGTTGTTTTTCCCGGCGATGTGATCATGCTTAATACCGATATTCGCACCAAGGGGGATCGCTGGCTTGACCGCTTAGTATCAATCGCTTCTTTGATCTCGACTGTCGCTTTGTTGATTATAGCGCTCTAGATAAACATGAAACCATGGCCGAATGAGTATTACCCAAATTATTTTTTCGCTATTGAGCGGCGAGGTAGCATCGAAATCGCTCCTGAGGCGCAAAAAGATTTGCCTAAGCAAAGTAATCATTGGGCCGCCAAGCGGAAAGAAGAATTTCTCTGTGCTCGATCCCTATTACGGAATTCCTTAGAAACCTTTTTAGATCAACCCTTTGTTGGGGATCTTAAAAATAAACCAGATCGACAAATTACCTGGCCAGATAATGTCTTAGGATCAATCTCTCACTGTCGGGAGTGGGTGATGGTGGCGCTTGCAAAGACTGGTCAATGTAAAGGGATAGGCGTCGATGTCGAGCCTTTAATTGAGCTCTCTCGCCTTAAACCTGGCCTTATCAAAAAGATCGCGAGACCCCAGGAAATCAATCGCTCCGAATTATCCGATCAGGAGTTTTATACATTAATCTTTTCGGCGAAAGAGGCCATCTTTAAGGCGATCTATCCCTTCACTCTAGAATATTTTGGATTCCAAAGGGCCGAGATTTTAGAGCTAGATACTCTGAATAGCTTTTTTAGATTTAAGCTGTTTGGCTTTGAAATGATTGATCTAAAGGAAGTTTGCGGGCACTATCGCAAAACAGATTCCCATATCTTTACCATCGTATCTGTCCAATAAATGGCCTTGAATTGATGTTTTAGATTTTTTTTAAAAGATATGATTTTTAAGTCTTTAATAAACAATTAAAATAATACAAATCCAGAAACCAAGGCCTCAAACTCAATTTGGCGGAGGGTATCGTGGTCAGCCAATCGTTTCAGGCCGAAAGGGGATGTTTTTCTATCATTAAGGCCTTTGTCCAACGTTGTTGCGGATTTGATCCCCTCTTTTTCTAAAAGTTTAAAATGATTTTTTTCATAGATGCCACTAGGGTAGCTTAAATGAACTAAGTCGGTATTAAGAAATTTTAAAAAATCTTTATTCTCTTGCAATTCCTTATGCAAAAGTTTTTCTTCCGCAGGAAGTTTATGACGATGGGTATGTAATTGGATTTCCATTCCCCTTTGGGACAGCGTTTGAAGATCCTTTATGCCCATTAAAGTTAAGAATTTATGGCCACAAGCAAAAGGTGGCTTGATGTGGAGGTGGTCATTGAGGTTCGTTAATAAATGTTGGCGGCCATCATTGTCTAATTTTTGTTCGCCGTAATGGATAATGTCCCATATTATTTTTTCTTCATAGGGGCCTGGACCTTTAATGACCAGAAAACTATGGTCCTGAGGACTGTTAAGATGGACAGGGTATTTTTTATTTTTCCAAAAAAGATATTGGACCATCAGGCGGAAAATAGGACTACCTTTTTTGGCATAATAACTTGTTAGATAAAGGGTTGAAGGGATATTCTCTTGTTTTAAATACGCTTGGGCCAACTCCTTCGTCGAGTAAAATCCATCATCAAAAGTCAGGGTGAGGGAATGAGGAGGTAACGTGTTTGTTTTCCATAATTCAAAGGCCTTTGAAATTGTGTAAAAATGGAAGCCCTTTTTTTTGAGCCATTGAATTCGCTTTTTAAAGACCGATTGGCGCATAAAAAGGCCAGGTCTAAATAAATGCTCGTCTTCATAACTAAATCCATGGTAACAAAGAATGCGCCACTTTTTGCGATTAAGAAGTCGGCAGCAGGCCAAAAGCCCAAAGGCCTTGGCCAAATGCAGAAATATAATCTTTATTCGGCGTTTTATTGTCATAAATAAGTCGCTATAGTAGATTTATTATCCATCTTTAACTGAAGAACAAATTATGAGCACTCTACTCTCTCGGTTCTTTCTACTTATTCTAACTATTTTTCTATGTCATTCGGCATGGGGAATCACTTGGGATTTGAGCAAGCAACAGGACAATTGGAATTATTGGGGAGATGGGAAATTAAGTAAAGAAAAAAATGGAGCTCATTTTCAAGTTGAGTTTGGCCAAGAAGAAGTCCTTTATCGTGAATTTCCATTAGAAGAAGGTTTGTACTCCGTTACAGTTGAGTTGAGTGGTCAAGATTTGCAACTCAATGAATATCGACAAAGCTTTGATCATTTTATCGATGCGGGTGAGGGGATCAAGTATATCAAAAGGGATTTTGAAGGAAGTTTTTCCCAAGGTTTTTTAACTTATACTGTTCACGTTTCCAAGCAATTAAATATGTGGTGGCGTTTGCGCTCCATGGGTGATGTATGGCTGAAAAAGGTTCAGATTAATCGAGCACGAGGCCCACAAAAAGTCACTTGGCTGCAAAAGAAGGGTGATACTATGGTGGTTAGACCTCTCATTAATTGCGAGCAAGCGGAGGTTGGGTCAAGAAAATGGTCTGGTGATAAGCTGCTTTCTCAGTTTCCGGGAGATTTTACCAAACTTCCAAATGGTGGGTTTGCCATTGAGCCTCATTCCTATGAGCATTTTAATAAGTCACTTCTGGGGAAAATTCCTTTTATTAATTACCGTTATTTGACACTGACAATTGATTATAAACCTAAAAAACCAAAAAGCTTGCCTACCATTTATTTTGTTTTAGGAGATGGGCAATCGAAAAACTATTGGCAACAGCTTAACTTAAGTACCATCTTGCACCCAGGCCTTAATACTATTTCCCTGGATCTTCACCGCTTTGTTGGTGAGCGGGGATCGGTGCGCCATTTTCGCCGCCTTAACTATAAAGATATTCGTTTTTTTTGGTTAGGAGTAGAGCCGGAAAAAGACGGTCATAAAGAGGATCAATTCGTGCTCCATTCCCTGGCATTAGAATCGCCAGGACAAGGTCTAAGGCCTGAGGGGCTACGGCTTTATGATTTTGCGACGAATGCCCATTTAACATATCCGTGTTCTTATGGGGTTCTCTCCCGCCATCTTTATCGGCCGGAACGCGGCTATGGATATTTGGCCCCGGAGTTTTTCCGTGTCGTTGATGGTGAGTATGGGGACGGTCTATTACGTGATTTTCACCGCGTCAAAAAGGGGCAGTTCCGGGTTGATTTGCCAGATGGTGATTACCGTGGAGTCATCTTTGCTGAGGGGATGAACCGCTGGGACCCTAGTTTTTATACTAAGCGTCTCATTTCTCTGCAGGGGAAACCCTTAGAAGGTCTTCTCCGCGCTCGACCAAAGGACTTCTTGGATGATTTTTTACGATTTTCCCCTAAAGGCTTTGATTTGACCTCTCATCCCTTCGACCGTGTTTGGTGGCCTTTTCATCGCCAAGTGCCTTTTGCTGTTAAGGTGACCAATGGCCATCTGATTTTTGAACTGGAAGGTCGGCCTGATGGCATGCCCATAAATGCTCTGGTACTTTGGCCTAATAAGTTGAATGCTGCCGCTCAAGTTTATTTAAAGGATTTAAAAGGGCTTTTAAAAGCGGAATTTGATAAAAAAATGAGACGCTTTAGCGATCCCATCAAAACCACTTCTAAAGCGCAAATTACACCGACCTCATCCAATGGCACCCATCACCCGTCATTATGGCGTGAGGAGAAAGTTGAATTCCCGGCAGAGATAATGGCCTTCCCTGGAGAGATTCTTTCTCTACCTTTTCAGATGATGGCACCGCAAAAATCTAAGGTCTTATTTAAGATCGCTCATCAATTGAAAGGCCTTAAAGTTTCAACGTTTTTGTCCCAGGCCCAGTGGGTCTCTCGTGATTTGAATCATCAAACCTATCGCGATCAGCAGACATTTTTGCGACCAGTTGAATCTCCCTTTTATTTGCCGGTGAATCAAGTTCAATTATTTTGGCCAACTTTGGAGATACCGGAGTCGTTGGCCGGTCAAAGGGGAAAATTCACCTTTTCTGGGAGTATCGATGGACGAACTTTTGAATATACAACCATGATTAAAATCAGTTCTGATCCTTTACCAAAATTGCCAATGAGTATTGGCTATTTGGGATTGAATTCAGTTGAGTTACCTTTTATTAAGATCCCTAAAATGGAAGAGAAGCGGCGTTTTTACCGCCGTCATAGTATGAAGGAGCTGGCGAAATATGGCCTCAATACCTTTAGTGGTATCCCTGGCCCAATTTGGGATACCCAAAAAAAAGTAATTGATTGGCAACCTTTTGATCAGTTCTTACAGGAAGTAAAGTCTCATTCTGAATATCGCACCTTGTTTAGTTATTTGGGTGAATTTCCCTTTACTCTTTTGGATAATGATGGACCGTTTCGCGATCACGCCTTAGGTCAACGCAAAAAATGGGTGGAGAAAGGCCTCGCCAAAATTAAAGCACAAGGTTTAACATTTGTTCATCAATTTGCAGATGAGCCCGCAGGCTATCGGGATCATCTCAAAGAAATGACAGAGCGTGCAAAATGGCTTAAGGGCAATTGGCCGGGGATGAGTTTAGGCGCCTTTACCTCATTTCATGATCAAGTGGATTGGCGCCAGTTCTTTGGCCTCGTCGATAACCCTAGCCTGACCCTTGCCCCGCAAGAATTTTTGCGCCAATTGGTACAAGGGAAAAAAGAATTTGGCATTTATAATTGGAGCCCGCGCAATTGGGAGGACCCCCGCTTAACCATGGGGGTCGGGGCCTATTTCGCTTATATTGAGGGCGCACGTCATTATCTTGAATGGCATTCGAGCGCTATTTTCCATCTCCCTTATTATGATCTAGATGGTAGAGAATCAGATAATATGATTCTTTATCCCCACGTCGATGGTGTTTATACCTCTATCCGCTTGGTGCAGACTGCCATGGGTTTAGCAGACTTTCGCTGGTTACTTTTGGCCGAGAAAAAACTGGGGCGACAAAAAGTGTTACAGATGCTTTTGACATGGCCTTTTCTTAGGTCCTGGCAAGAAAATCTTCTACTCAATCGGCCGACAGCAGTGTCTTTACAATTTTTCACAGAGTTACGCAGAAAACTTGCGACTTTGCTAACTATTAAAAATTGACCACTTTTCCGAATTATTATTGTAATTTTTTGTGAATAACGATAAATTTTTATACCCTAACATCATGACTTCAGGCGGGCGTACATGAAAGTTTCACTTTTCTCAAAAAATCCATTTGCGCCTGCATGGCAAGGCCAAAGGTATCGGGAAATCGATAATTCGGTTGTTTGGAGTAGCCCCCTTTTTCGTTCTTATTTCTTTTTCGCTCGTGTTAACCAAAAAAAGGAAAGTGAAGTTTGGCCAATTATCGAAGGCCTTATTGCTTTTTTTTTATTAATTGCCATTATTCCCTTAGTTCTTTTAATTTGTCTCGGAATCAAGCTTACTTCACGCGGTCCTTGTTTTTTCTTCCAATGGCGGGTCGGACGTAATGGTAAACCCTTTGAAATCATCAAATTTCGCACCATGGTTCAAAACGCTGAGGAAAATACTGGAGCGGTGCTTTCATGGGAAGGTGACCCTCGCATTACGCGCTTTGGTCAATTCTTACGCAAATCTCATCTTGATGAATTACCGCAATTAATTAATGTGTTTTGTGGTGAAATGTCTTTTATTGGTCCTCGCCCTGAAAGGCCGGAACTGATTCAAGAGTTTGAAAAAGATATCAATAATTACCAGAGTCGGCATCGAGTACGTCCGGGGATTACCGGTCTGGCACAAATTGCTCTGCCTTATAATGCTTCGGCCAAAGAGAAACTCCATTTTGATTTGATGTATATTTTGTATCGAGATTCTTTCGCCCTTAATACCTTGGTATCTCTGTATACGGTTCAAAAAATGATCTTTTTACGAGGTCACCCTAAAATTATCGTAAATTCTTAAGGGTAACCTGTGGACCAATCGATATAGCAATGGACTTCTTCATCTATTTCTACTTTTAAGATACTATAGATACTTTCTGTCTTTTCCTTTGTTGCTGCATTAGCGGGTTTATAATGGGCCTTAGCGCAATCTGGAAAGGTATAGGTGCGAGAAGTGGTATCGCGAATGATGACTTTATATGTGACGCCATTTTTCATATTATGAAGAGAAATCGCCGAGTTTTGGACATTATCAAGGATGCTGACATTCCCTTCGTTAAAATCAATACTGGCACCAATCTTTACATGACCTTGACCGGTATGCTGACCATTCAAATTATTCTGTGCTTGTTGTTTTAATTGCTCGACATCCTTCTTAAGAGAAGCAATCTCCCGGTCCTGGCGGTCATTCGTTTCTTCAAATAATTCATAAAAATCTTTAAAGGCCTGGACCATATAGAGTTGAAGACCAATATCGTATTTGACTCTTTTATAGCCGTCCTTCTTTTCAACCACCATATCAGGAAAAATTTCTTGAACTTCCTGAGCGATGAGACCAATCTCTGAACCACTTCGTTTAGATATATCAAAAAACTCCGGGCGCCAGATATATGTCACAGGCCTAAGCTGGAGGAGGCGAGTTAAGGAATCTCTTAAAGGAATGATATCTTGTTTAAGGCGTCTATCGGACACACATGTTCCGCCAATT
>JBFGZE010000049.1:0-23873 GCA_041586955.1 Bacteriovoracaceae bacterium | reverse complement strand
TGAAGACGCATCTCACATTTAGTTTTGTCCATAAATTCTATTGAATACCCCCACTTATGCTTTTTCTCCTTAGAGTAAGGCTTTTGATAGCTATCCCAGGGTGAGGATCGATTGAATCGTGTATCATCGTAAAAGTTTATCTGTTGGTGGGGGCCTAGGAAGAACGTCACAAGTGCCGCGAGTAATATAGATTTCTTTTTTTTGGGAAGTAGGAACAGTAATAAAAAGTAAAAAACAATGGGTGAGTGCGAGAGTACTGTCCCTAAATGGAAACCTTTAATTACTAAAGTATTAAATATAGAAATAATGGGAGAGGAAAAATCATAAAAGCTGATTAATGCATTCATAAAGAGAAAGGGAAATATCAGTGTAAATAAACTACTAAGGCCCAGGCCAATTAGGAGTGAAGGTAATTGCGGCCAAGTATAGTTGAGAATTATCTGGATAAGAAATTGTGACATTATTAAATGGGGTATAAGGGATGTGAACTTAGGCTTAAGAATGAAAAGGGCCAAAAAGTGGAACGATAAAGTAAAGCTTAGGGGGGAATGGTTAAATGTTCCCCACCAAAAATCAAAAATGACATAAAGTAAAAAGACGGTATTAAAGGGCAATTTAAAATTAAGTTTTGTGTTAATGTAATGAAGCGCATGAAGGGCACCAATTCTCTTGAGCGAATAAAATCCGGCTAACGTCCATGGCCAAAAGCAAAGTCCGATAAAGAGTAAATTCGAAAAGACACCGATTATTTGAAAAGCATTAATTAATTTTTTGCTGATTAAAAAAGGAAAGTGAAAATGAATACCTGAAGGTGTCATCAAATGGAGTAGGCCCATCTGTTGGTAGATATGGCGTAGCTTTTTTGAAATAAATTTCTTATTGCCAAAAACGAAGGCCTGGTAGAGAGCGGAGTTTTTTCTCAAGGTAAATTGGGGGCCAAGATTTTTACTATTGAAGCGAAAATGAGGGGTGTCTTTAACGGTTTTAGGGGGATTAATCGCTAAAAGAGTTAAGGTAATGAGGTAAATCAGGAAAAACTTCATAAGGTGCTGAAATTGCAAATAGCTTCAGCATTAATTTTCTTAACTTATTGAAAAATAAGAGATAAGAAGCAAGCTAATTAAAAAAATGGGGTGTTTTATGAGCTTATTTTCAACAGCAATTAAACAAGATATCGAATCCTATTTGGCGGAAGACGATCTTAAGAGGAATCTCTACTACCTTTCTCAGTTGCCTCAAGATTCTGTCCAATGCCAATTGAATATTAAATCTGATTTAGTGCTCGCGGGTTTACCATGGTTTGTCGAAACATTTAATGTTTTAGCAGGCGACGATCTATTATCCTATGAGAACTTTTCCTCTTTTGAGGGACAATCTTTTTTGAAAGGAAGTGTTCTTAAAGTAGATTTTAATTTGCCTTTTAGTATTGCACTAACAGGTGAGCGTATCGCTTTAAACTTATTACAGCGTTCTTCTTCAATCGCTTCGTATACAAAAATGTATGTGGATAAGGCCGAAAAGTATAAAACAAAAATTTTAGATACAAGAAAAACAACTCCTGGTTTACGGGCACTTGAAAAATATTCCGTGCGTATGGGAGGTGGTTCAAATCACCGTCTAGGGCAAGCCGATATGTGGATGATTAAAGATAACCACAAAGCATTTTTTGGAGGGGTTAAAGAGGCAGTTGAGTTTTTTCAATCGCAGGAAGCCTTTTACCAACCTATCGAATTGGAGATTCATGATCTTGGTGAATTGACTGTCGGAGTTGAAATGGGAGTCAAGCATTTTATGCTCGATAATTTTTCGCCTGAAGATATTGTAAAGGCCGTGGCGATTAAGCCAAGTGGTGTGACTTATGAAGTTTCTGGTGGTGTGAATCTTGCCACCCTTGATCATTATTTAATGGATGGCGTTGATGCCATTTCGGTGGGAGGGCTGACGTACCGTGCTCCGGCCGTTGATCTTTCTTTTAAGTATTCTAGGTAATTATGAGTTTATTAAAATACGATGTTCTTATTATTGGTAGCGGGGTCGCCGGCCTATCTGCAGGCGCTAAATTGGCGGAGGCGGGATTAAATGTTGGTATCCTGACTCGGGAAAAAGACCCTCGTATTTCGAATACTTTTTGGGCGCAGGGGGGAGTGATCTTTCCAAAGGACCATCTTTTGACAGGGGATATCCAAAGGGCCAGCTCCAATACCTCTAATCCTGAAGCTTGTCAGGTCTTACAAGAGAGAGCAGGTCAAATCATTGATGAGTTACTTATTAAAAAGGCCAAAACTAGTTTTGAAAAAGATCAAAAGGGCAAGATGAAGTTCACTATGGAAGCCGCCCATTCCTGTGAAAGGATTCTTTATCGCGGGGACTTTACCGGTAGAGAAATTCAAGTGAGCTTATTAAATTATTTAAAAGATAAAAAGCGTTTTCCCAATGTCGATATATTAGCAGGGCATACAGCAATCGATCTGATCACTCCTTTGCATCACGGGAAGGACCTGGTTCAAAGGTATGAACCTACTCGTATTCTTGGTGCTTACGCTCTCGACCAAGAACTTGGTGAAGTGAAAAAAATAATGGCCAAAACCACAGTCTTGGCGACTGGAGGGGTGGGGGCGCTTTATTTACACCATTCTAATGCTGAGGGAGCGCGAGGTGATGGACAGGCCATGGCCAAAAGAGCTGGTGCAACCCTGACTAATATGGAATTTATTCAATTCCACCCAACGACCTTTTTTAACCACTCCAGCCACCGTCGTTTTTTAATTTCTGAAGCGGTTAGAGGAGAGGGGGGAGTATTGGTTAACTCCGAGGGCGTACGCTTTATGGAAAAATACCATCGCGATAAGGAATTAGCGCCACGAGATATCGTCGCAAAGTCCATTGATAAGGAAATGATTGAGACTTATCATGAATGCGTTTATTTGGATATTACCTCTAAGGATCCCGAATGGATTAAAAAGCGCTTTCCGACGATTTATGAACATTGTTTATTAAATAAAGTTGATATTACAAAAGTTCCCATACCTGTTGTACCTGCGGCCCATTATACCTGTGGGGGTGTGAAGACGGATATTAAAGGGCGAACGAATCTCAGTAATCTTTATGCCGTAGGGGAAGTCGCCTGTACTGGTCTTCATGGGGCAAACCGTTTGGCCTCAACTTCTTTGGCGGAAGGCCTTACCTGGGGTTATATCGCGGCGGAAGATATCCTTTCTACCATTGATCAAGTTGAAGATTATTCCCCTGACCGTATTCGCGATTGGCAATTAGGGGAGGAGCCGATTGATCTTGCCCTAATTCACCAGGATTGGCTGACACTTAAACAAACGATGTGGAATTATGTCGGTTTGACCCGCAGTCCTGACCGCTTAAAAAGAGCGCATGCCATGTTTAGGGAATTGTTTGAAGAGATTCAAAATTTTTATCGGAATGCTCAATTGCAAGATGAGCTAATTGGTCTGCGCAATGCTGTTGAGGTTGCTTATAATGTTTTGCAATCTAGCCTTCGGAATAAAAAGTCTATTGGTTGCTTTTATCGTAAATAATAACCCTCCATGCATTACCTGATTTTTGGCGCTAGTAATCTCTAAAAATTTTTTTGAGAGGTGGGGTTCAGGGGCCATCGGAATGACCCCTGAATAATAGGTGTATTGGGGGATAAGTCCAGCGACCATCCTTGGCCGATTTCTGGAAGTTGGTGAGTTTTGCCTCGCTTTTTTTGGCAGGGGGCTAGCGATATAAATCCATGAGGCAAAATTGATGCTTATATGAAGCTAGCAATTTTAAGCTGCAATTTTCTTTAATTGATTCATAAGCACACCTAAGTGGTATGTCTGAGTGGGGTCTGAGCACCCCATAGGCACCTCCTGTGCCAAGGCCTCTCCGTTGGCCGGGAATTCAATCCATGAGATGTTTTCCATGCTATGACATCCATGTATTTGATTTTGTTGGTCCTTTGTGGTGAAAAAAGCAGTCCGTGCGTCTAGTCCACAAAAATAAAATTGGCTCTTTTTGATGGGAGAAACATCCCATTTATTATTCGTAAATTCACTGGCCCTAAAGTTGCAGTGAGAAATTTCAGTGAATTGGAAGGTGCAATTGGCGAATTTGCAATTAATGAAGTTGCAATTTTCCATCTTGGACCCGAAAAAGACACAGGAATCGAAGGTTACATCCTTGAAGGTAGTGAGAGAAAATAGAGAGCCAGAAATGCTTAACCCTTTGAGATTGCTACTTTTTAACACCTCGTTTTCGATTACTTCATATGTAGCGCTCTCTGGGCAGCTATTGACTGAACTTTTCTGAGATGAGTCGTCTTGAGTATTGGTTAAAAAGTTCAGATCAATAAATTTGGTTAGAGTGTTCATAGTCAGTAACCTCCGAATCCTGCGTTAGAGCATCATTGGAATGTTTCATCCGATGCTCAATTTCATAGTACAATACTTGACACATTGCGTCAAGAAAGAAAGTTGCATTAAGGAATTTATTTTTGCAACCGATAATAATATTAAGGAGTTCCATATGAACTAATGTGCAATTTAATATTGCAACCCCTTGAAAACTCGAAAAGGATTGGCTTATGGCCCAGTTTAACGAAGAAAAATTGCCCTTGTTTTTGTCAGTTGTGCGCAAATATATGCAATTGAGAGGCGGTATGACACAGAAAGACTTGGCGGAAGCAACAGATATTGGGGTTTCCACCATGAGCCGCTTTCTCAATCAGAAAACTCATGAACTTAATTCTCAGATGATTGCGAAGATTGTCGCTAGGTTGCAGATTCCGCTTCATGAAATGATCGATTTTGTCGAAGAAGAATTTGCCGAACAGTTTATAAGGCTAGTGAAGTTTTATAAGGAAGAGACCGCCCTGAATGCCCCGTTATTTGAACAGAAAGGGGAGGGGCAAGAAAAAGTGACTCTTACTGAGGCGGCATCCAGATCTATTGCGGAAGAAAGCGATATTATCGAAGGTCTAGGAACGGCCGGAACGGCCAAAAAGAGTACCCAGGCGACGATTAATATCGGTGGCAAAAAAAGAGTAATTCATTTTGAAAGTGAAAGTGAGGGGCAGGATAAAAGTGAAGGCCAGGGGCGTCGTAAATCTGATTTATCAATTAGAGAAAAAATGGAAACCTTGACGGCGCGGCAAAAGGGATTCCTTCATGACTTTCTCAGTCTTGATATGGATGGGAAGGATTTAGTTGTTGATATCGGTAAGAATATTATTAATTACCTGAGACAAAAAGGTGTTGATTTTTGAAATTAAGATTCTTATTCGTCTTTATTTTTTATGCCGCAGATCTTTTGGCGATGCCTAAGAAGTTAGAGGTTATTTTCCTTTCTCGCAATCAAAAGACTTCACTCTTAAGGTATTTCGATGAGTCTCATTACCCTTTGATGTTGGGTCAATTAGTCGAATGGGACACAAGTGAATGTGTGCCCATGGGGGATGGCTGCTTTCATCCTCAGCATGGATTTATTGAAGAAAAACCGACGCCTTTAAAAAAAGAAAAGAGTAATTTTTTAAGAAAAGAAATTGATGATGAGAAAAGAAAAGCTCTTGATGAGGAGTTAAATCAGGAAGAATTAAAATTAAAGACTTTCAATTCTATGGATATTGATATGGTCGATTGTAAGGAAGGCCCCTATTTCGATATATTTTGTGGCAAGGCAACTCACCGTCCTCGGCCCGAGAAAGTCGAACTATGGGTAGATACCTCTGCCAGTATGCGCGACGTCGATTATTCCAAGGATCTTGAGTTTTGTGATAGAAGAAAAATGATTACCAAGGTACTTGATCAATGCGCCCTTAGTGCCACGGTCTCTGTTTTTAATACATCCCGCATGATGATAGGTTCTCGTCATCAAGTTTGCCAAAGTCTTGGACTTAATGATGGTAAGCGGGCCGTGGATTGGATCAAGGGCTCAAATGCGGAGTTTCTTTTACTTGTGACAGATGTTGAGGAATACGTTGGTGAGTTTCGTGAGTTTTTGGACTCCGTGGGCGCAAAAATTCACGGTATAGGAATTAATCCTTTGTACTCTGATTATTTAATCAAATACTCTGATGAAATTATCAAAAACTGCAAATAATTGACGCAATTCATTTTTACAAGAAGACGCATTTAAGCATAGGATAGGCCATGTTCAAACCTATGATTAAATGGTCTCTCCAAGAATTTCCCGATCTCCCTTGGAGAATTGACAGAACTCCATATAGCACTCTTGTCTCTGAAATTATGTTGCAGCAAACAACTGTGGGAACCGTGATAAATCACTTTGAGCGGTTTTTAAAAAAATATCCTGATATCGCTTCATTGGCGAAATCGACAGAAGAAGAGATGACAATCGCTTGGAAAGGTCTTGGTTATTATAGGAGGGCACGAAATTTACGGAAGGCCGCAATCGATATTGATCAACGGTTCGGGGGTGTCATACCACAAGATTTTAATGACCTTATTAGTATTGACGGTATTGGCGATTATACGGCGAGTGCTATCCTAAGCATTGGTATGGATCTTCCTTTTCTCTCTGTCGATGCTAACTTAGAAAGGGTTTTAGCGCGCCATTTTTTAATTGATGGAATGAAAGGTCCAAAGCTACAAAAAAAAATCAGAACACTTTTTCAAAATAAAGAGCTTCTTCAAAACTTATCTCAACTTGGGCCGCGAAATACTAATGAGGCCTTGATGGATTTAGGGCGGACTATTTGTCAGGCGAGAAAGGCGGATTGTGAGATCTGTCCTTTGAAAAAGTCTTGCTTGGCCTTTAAAGAAGGGAAGGTTTATTCTTATCCAGAGGAGAATGTTAAAGTTAAGAAGTCCTCTAAAATGTTGGATTTAAAACTATTGAGAGTGATACTTATCAGTCGTGGTAAAATCTTAGGTGCTAAAAAGAAAGAAAGCGAATGGCTGCAAGGACAAATTGAGGTCCCATCCTTTATTCTTCAATCTGAAGATAAAAGCTTAAAGCAGTATCCTCAAGCACCGGTGGGAATAGATTTTGATCAACTTCCTTGCGTTAAATCGAGCATTACAAAATATAAAATTGAAAATTATATTTTAGTAATGGATGCCAATACTTTTAACAAAAATTTTGATCGAAAAAAATATCGATTCTACTCACTTGACTTAGATAATTTAAACCATGCTTCTGTAACTAAGAAGCTTCTAACGAAAGTAAAGCTTCTATAATAAATATTAACTTAAACTCTTCAATAGGTGAGATTACTCTTGAAATGGAGGAGATTAGCTTAAAAAAATTAAATGCACTTGACTTATAGTGCCATGCCTTCCAAAATTTTATTGAATCAGGGAGGATTTCAATGTCACGTTATATTGTACTATGTCTAATTTCATTATCATTTATAAGCTGTTCTTCCGTCCAAAAGTCCCATCTCAATAGTGGTGTTGACATTACTATTGATAGTCCTATGCGCGCCAAAATCGATGTCGATATGTCTAGAAAACTAGTAGGGTATGCTTCAGGTGGCTTCCTATTTCATCTAATGCATGTCAATGGTGATAATAAATATGCCGAAGGCATTAATTATAATGGCGAGGGGAAAGGTTGGCTGTCATTTTTAAGTAAAGTGGAGAAAGTAAAATCTGCTGCTGCTTATAATGCGATTCGTACTAGTGATGCAGAGGTTTTAGTTTCACCTCAATATGTGATTGAAGAAAGTCATTGGAACCCTCTTTATAAATCAGTTAAAGTTAAAGTGACTGGTTATCCCGGTAAAATCGTGACCATAAAAAATAGACCCTAATGAAAATAATAAGTAGCTTATTCTTATTGATCAGTTTTTCATCTCTTTATTCTTTAGAATTAGATGAAAAGTTATTTGCGCGTATTCTTGATACATCAGATTCAAAAAGAACCATCCTTGTTAATAAGGGACGGGAGCATGGACTTGTAAAAGGTGATCATGCTAAATTTTCTACGCCCGAAGGGATGTTTGGTCGCGCCGTAGTTGTAAAGATTTCTCCTTCACGCTCTGTTTGGTCAATTTATCGCCCTGTGGATGAGTCTAAAATTGTCGCTAAAATGGCCTTTGTTTTAAAGATTGCGACACCGATTAAATTAACAACTGATGAAAGTCGTGAATTGGGAATTTTAGCGAAGGAAATTGATAAAAAGGAAGAAGAGGTTGTCGATATCGATCCTGAGACAGCAAAAAGACAAAAAATTCTCTCGACTTATTTTACGCCTAAGAAAAAAACGATCACCACTAGAGGTAATCAGAATTACTCTAATCTTGACGAAAGTGGTGAGGTAAAAAAAAGAGATAGAACTATTGATTGGTCGGCCTTAGATGGTGAAAAAGACTTAAATCGAGTGGATTCTAAAATCGACTTTTCAAATTTACGGTAAATTGACAAGATGATGACATCCTTAGTCGTCGAAGCACCTATCCTTAAATTAACTTTTGGAGGTGTTAATAAATGAAAAAAATAATCTTTTTATTGAGTGTCTTAATGACAGTTGGAGCGACTCACGCAAAACTTCAGGCCAGGAGTCGGCCAGATTGCCAAGTTATTCCGGTTTGTATCAAAAGCTTCTCGGATATTAATGAGGAACAGTATTTTTTCCCCCAGCAATTAGAGAAGGCCGGACTGGGAGAACCCGTCTTCTCATCCCAAGAGCTCCTCGATTCAACCACTATTTAATGCGGCCAAAACAATTATATGCCTAACATATAATAAAGAAAAAAAGACTGAGAAGGCGGTGTAAGCCGGATCCTGTCAAGGGTTGTCATTCATCTAGGCCCAGAATTGCTCCTGGGCTCAAGCGTCCTACCCGCCTATTTTGGACTGGCCGCCCTCAAACATAGGCCTATTTGGACTTGCATCGCGCAGAGTTTACCTGGTTTCACTACTGCCTCGCCATTACCTAAGCAATGACGAGCGTACATACTTTCTGTTGCACTTGTCCTCACCTCGCGGTGGACGGGAGTTACCCGCTACGCTGCCATATAATGTCCGGACTTTCCTCGGGCCGAAGCTCGCGACAACCTCCACCTCTCAATCTTTTATACCTTTTATTGAACTTTAAAGATATTAGTCAAACCATTTCTGCCATGATAGGTAAAGTTGAGTGAGGTGCTTATGTTTAACGTATTGAATTTATTGTTTTTAGCTTTATTAGGCCCGTTTACCCTAAACGCCAAAACGATCAAGGATTTTTCACAGGAATATATTCAGAATAACGCTAAAATATTTGAGTCTCAAAAGAGTGTCGAAACGGCAGAACTCAATATATTAACGAAAAAGTATACTAAAACTTGGACCTTGTCCGGTACAGTATCTTATACTGACTCTCAATTGGAGTCCTCTTCGACTTACTCTTCTTACCCTACTTTATTTGATAGCTATGGCCTGACTCTACAAAAGTCTTTTGAGTGGGGTGGGACTTTAAGTTTCAATCAGAGCATTAATCGTTCAAAGGCCAAACTAGCAGCGAGCGAGATTGCTTTTGCCTCTCAGGAAGTATCTTATGGCCAAAGTTTGGGAAAAGATTTTTTTGGTAAAGGGTTTCGTAAAGATTTAGAAGTTTTAGAAAATGGTCGTGAATTGTCTCAAGTGGGATTTAATGAGGCCAAGTCACAAGGTCTATCGGAATTATTGGGGCTGGCCCTAAAAGGTAAACTCAATAAAACTCTGTTTGAATTACAGGGAGAGGTGATTAAGCGTGCTAAAAAGCGCCTTGCACTTGTGAAAATGAGAGTCAGAGATGGTCTACGGGAAAAGGCCGATCTCTATCAAGCTGAATCACTTTTATTGAGCCAAATAGAGCAAAAAAATTCATTCAATGAAACACTGGCAATTATTAGCAGTCAAATGGGCGGACTTTTAAATCGTAAGGTTGAGCCTAGTGAGTTTACTCCGTTTGATTTGGCGAAGTTTGAGTTGATGATGGTGCCAGAGGGTTCACTTGAGGCCAATTATTCTTTACGCTCATTGGAGATTCTTAAGAGAATGAAAATGATAGAGATGCAAAGGGCCAAGCTTAATATGCTTCCTGAAGTGACTTTAACAACTTCTTATAAGACAAATGATTATGATGCGTCTAAGGGCGATGCCTTTGGTCATTCTATTTTGGGGCAACCAAATGATGAGAAAACTATTGCTCTTACTGTTAAATGGAATATTGGCAATAAGCTAGAGAGAGTTGCCCGCACTAAGGCCAAGATTTCGCAAGATGTTGCGACTTTTAACTTACTGGCCAAAAAACGGGCCATTATAGAGCATGAAAATGCTCTGAAGTCACAATTATATTTAATTAATCAGCGCCTACAATCAAATAAAAAGCGAGTTCGTCTCGCCAATAATTCATTAAATGAATATTCTAAGCTGTACCGCAAAGGTCGGGCCGACCTCGACCAAGTTATTCGCGCTGAAGAAGAAGTTATTAACACTGAACGAGGTCTCGCTCAATTAATTTCTAATAGTAATGAGATCTTTTATCAACTACACTTTCTCTACGGAAGTTTGGAGAATTTCCTTCTTAAGTAGGGCGTATGAAAAAAATTATTGATTTTTTCATTGAGCGTACACTAATCGTGAATTTACTCACGGCGCTGATTTTTTTAGTAGGTGGTATCACTGTCTACGGTCTCCAGAAAGAAATTTTTCAAGCTGTCGAATTTGACGTCATATTAGTTCTAACCACCTATCCAGGGTCTTCCGCCGAGGACGTAGAAAAACTAGTGACCATTGAATTAGAGCGCAGTCTTAAGGGTGTCGATGGCATCAAGAAGTTAAATGCTCTCTCTGCTGAAGGTCGCTCGATTCTCTATTTAGAAGTTGAAGCTGATGCCGATATCGATGAAGTCTTGGATGACACTAAAAGTGCAATTGATAGCGTCAATACCTTACCTGAAGATGCCGATACTCCCAGTATTAAAAGTTTAACGAATAAAGAAAGGGGTATCATGAAGATAGCCCTGACTGGTGGTAGCTATTCTGAATTGAGAGAAACATCAAAAAAATTACGTGATCGTTTGGAAAGGATTCCAGCAATCTCTCTAATCAATTTAGAAGGCTATCGAGAAGATGAAATTCAAATTCAAATCGACCCTGAAAAGCTCAAGACCTATGACATCTCTCCCAGTGATATCTATGAGACAGTGAAGTCCCGGAATATTAATTTATCCTCTGGCAAGCTCGAAATGGAATCAGGGGACATTATTGTCCGCACTGTCGCTGAGCTTCAAGGTGTTGAGGAAATTAAAAATTTAGTGATTCGCTCAAATGAAAGTGGCGCCAATGTTAAGGTTTCCCAAGTGGCGAGGGTTATCATGTTACCCAAAGAAGGCAGTGTTCTTCAGCGCTCAGATGGGGAAAGGGCCATCTTTTTAGATATTAAAATTAAGGAGAAGGCCGATATTTTAGATTCTTCTGACAAGGTAAAGCTTGAAGTGGATAATTTTTTTGCTCAATCAGCACCAGCTGGAATTACCTATAAAGTCAGTGATGACACCTCTTATTATGTTAAACGGCGGCTTTCCATTTTAACTGATAATGGTATTATGGGGCTTCTCTTGGTTTTTGTCTGTCTTACTTTTTTCCTCAATATTCGCACTTCCATTATGACGTCTCTTGGGGCCCCGATGGCCTTTATGGTGGCCTTCGTCGCCATGAACTGGATGGGAATGACCCTTAATTTAATCTCAATGTTTGCTCTCATTTTAGTGCTCGGAATGCTGGTTGATGATTCTATTATTGTTGCGGAACATTTTTATCGTAAAATGGAGGCAGGTGAAGAACCTAAGGAAGCTGCTCGTAATGCCGCCTATGAAACAATAAGGCCGGTATTAGCGACTATACTAACCACCATGGTCGCCTTTGGTGCGATATTTTTTATGGGTGGTATTATGGGGCGTTTTCTATGGCCTGTGCCTGCTGTGGTGATAATTTGTCTCCTCGCTTCCTTATTTGAATGCTTTGTTATTTTACCGTCTCATTTGGCAGAATATTGTCGTGTTTCAAATCATAAAAAGCATTGGTATGACCGCTTAATTATTCTTTATAAAAAGACATTGAAAATAGTCCTACGTTGCCCTTGGGCCATAATGATAACCTTTGGCCTCCTTCTAATCGGAAGTCTTGGCCTGGCCAGAAATATGAAGTTTGAATTATTCCCTGGCGATGATGTAAGAGTTGTTTTTGTTCAAATTAAAGGAATGGTGGGAAATTCTCTTAAAATGACTGATACCGCAATGAAGAGCCTTGAGACAATCGCCCTGCAGGAATTGAGAAAAGATGAAAAAAAACAAATCAAATCCCAAGTGGGTGTCTTGATTGGTGAGCATGGCAATAAGCTCGGGAGCCATTACGGCTCACTCGTTCTTTATTTAACGGCACCAGATGAAAGAGAGCGATCGACTGATACCATTGTTAAGGAAATTATTAAAAAGGGGGAAGCCGCTATTCCCGAATATAATATCTCCGTCACAAAGATCCAGGGAGGGCCTCCTCGCGGCAAAGATATTGATATTGAGTTAACATCTGATAGTTTAGAGGATTTGAAGCAGGCCTCCAAATTAGTCCTTTTGAGGCTTCAAAAAGTTAAGGGAGTCACCAGTGGCGAGATTGATTTTGAAGAGGGGAAGCAGCAGATCATAATCGAAGTCAATCAGCCTGAAGCGAGCCGCTTTGGTGTATCTACCTCGCAAATTGCTCTTGAGTTAAGACGGGCCTTGTCCTCAGATTCTATGACTGAGATTCGCAAATCTGATGAGGATATCGAAATAAAAATGACCTTGGCCGAGCATGCTAGGTCTCAAGTCTCTTCTATTAAAAAATTGATGGTGCGCAATCAAAGAGGCTTTCGGATTCCCATCGAGCGACTCGCAACTTTTAAAGAGGTGCCGGGAGCTTTTATTATTAGACGGCAAGACCGGAAAAGAATCTTTTCTGTCTCGGGAACTCTCAATAAAAGTGTTACGAAGTCCAATGAAGTTGTCCGATTGATGAAAAAGGAACTCCCCATTTTATTAAAAGATTATCCTCAAGTTGATTTTGCTTTTGGTGGTGAGGATAAGAGTACTAAAGAGTCCATGATGAGGTTGGCCAAGTCTGGAGGCTTTGCCATGATTTGCATCTTTTTCATTTTGGTCTTGATGTTCTCTAGTTTTCTTTATCCGATTGTTGTGATGATGGCGATTCCCTTGGGATTTATAGGAGTCATTTGGACCTTTTTTATTTTTAATACATCATTGGGGTTTATGGCCCTTCTGGGGGTTGTGGCCTTAGTTGGAGTTGTGGTCAACGATTCGATCGTATTAGTGAATTTTATTAATATAAAAAAGAAAGAGACTGAAGATTTAACGGAGGCCGTTATTGAGGCGAGTGCTTCTCGCTTTCGCGCCGTCATTTTGACGACATTTACTACAGTTGCAGGATTATTACCTGTGGCCCATCCTATTATTACGCGTTTTTTAACTTTTGGCCGCACCGTTGATTCTGACCCTTTTCTTAAGCCCATGGCGATGAGTTTTGCTTGGGGTCTTTTATTTGCTTCAATGGTGACTTTAATTTTTATCCCTTGCAATTATATTGTGCTGGAAAGGGTAAAGAATTTCATTAAGAAGAAGTTAACGAAGAACAGCGTTGACGGGGCAAAGGATCCGACCACAGCTTGAACAAAATTCCATGCGATCACCAGACTCAATTTGATTAATCATAATTGTGGGAACGTTGAAGCGGCAATATTGACAGGCACCACCTTGAATTTGACTGAGAATTGTTCCTGGGGGAATTCTTTTCGCGGTATTATGATATTGCTTGAGAAATTGCGGTTCAATAATTGACTTTAGGCCGTGAATTCTTTCATTAAGGCCTGCGATCTTTTTTTCTTCGGCCTGGTTATCATGATTCACTTCTTCTTGGATTTCAGCAATGGTGGTATCAATAGAAGAAAAAAATTGTGTAATTTCTGTTATTTTACTCTCAAGGGTTTCTTCTCGGTCGAGAATTGAGAGGATTTCTTCCTGCATAAGGTTAGTTTGTGTTTCAAGCTCATCAATCGAACTTTGGACATTTTCGGCAATTTGCTGATCAGTAATCGTCGCCAATTGGGACTTATTTTTTTCAATAAGCGTTTCTTTTTGAAAAAGCTCTTTTTCTAACTGACTCATTTGCTTTTTTAGTTGTTCCTTGTCATTAAGCGTTTGTTCTTTTTCAAGTGCTCTTTTGTCCTTCATGCTATTGAGGTATGTGATTCGATGATTATTGGCCTGGATTTGTTTTTCGTGCTCTAGGATGACTTTTTGGAGGGATTGGATTTCGATTAGGTTTCTAAAATCATTAATTGCCACAAGGACCTCGTAAAAGTTTGTGTGAAGAATTGGTAATGGTTATAATAATTTATCACTCACTTTCCAAGGAAAAGGTTGAATCATGCGGGGAAATACTTTTGGCAAAATTTTATCCATTACCAGTTTTGGGGAGTCCCATGGGATTGCGCTGGGCGTTGTTGTTGATGGCATGCCCGCAGGGCTTGAGGTCAATTTGGCTGACTTACAAAGGGAATTAGACCGCCGGGCCCCTGGCAAAGTGGTGGGAACCACAACTCGTAAAGAGGGAGACGCCGCCGAGGTATTATCTGGCGTGTTTGAGGGGAAAACATTAGGCACTCCCATCGCCGTCATTGTCCGTAATACTAACCAAAAGAGTGGAGATTACGATAAACTCAAAGATGAGTACCGACCTGGCCATGCTGATAAAACAACGGCGTTAAAGTATGGCCATCGTGACCATCGTGGAGGAGGGCGATCCTCCGGCCGTGAAACTTTATCACGTGTGATAGGAGGGTATTTTGCTTCACTTATCATTCCTACCGTTAAGGTGAACGCTTATATCTCTAAGATGGGCCCATTTGAATGTCATCAAGTCCCCAAAGATTTGTCCGGTGATTTTTCTCCCTATAATTTTCCCGATACTTCTCGCAATGAAGAAATTAAAAAATACCTTGTTGGCCTAAAAGGGCAGGGGGAGTCTATCGGTGGTCAGGTGACTATTATTATTGATAATTGTCCTACGGGACTTGGTGAACCGGCCTTCGATAAATTAAAGGCCGATCTAGGTAAGGCGCTACTCTCTATTGGTGCATGTGTATCTTTTTCTTTCGGCCTAGGCGAGAAAATGGCCGAATTACCTGGTTCTATTGTTTCAAAGGACTCGCAAAATTTTGGCGGGATGGAGGGCGGTATTTCTAATGGCCAGCTTATTCAATTACAAGTGACCTTTAAGCCCACATCAACTATTGGTAAAAAGGCTTTAGAGGGACGCCATGATCCTTGTATTGTTCCTCGTGCTGTGCCGGTGACCGAGGCCATGGTGAAATTAGTGATCGCCGATCATTTTCTCAGGCAAAATGCTTATAGTGGTCTGGGCACTGATGGAGGGTTATCTCTTGATTCACTTTAAGGAGGAGCTTCATTTAATTGATGAGTTGAATCAAATCAACTCTGATTCTTTAATCATTCTTATCGATGAAAATGTTAATAAATTATATGGTGAAATGATTAAATGGAATGAAGTAAAGAAAAAAATGATTTTCTATACTCTTCCTGCCGGGGAAAAAGCGAAAGGGCTTTCTGAATTTGAAAAGGCATTGGAGTATTTCACTAATGAAGGGGTTCATCGCAAGTCTCATCTTGTTGCCATTGGTGGCGGTATTACTTCTGATTTTGCAGGGTTTATTGCTGCAACGTTATTAAGAGGGATTTCCTGGACAGTCGTGCCAACGACCTTATTGGCGATGGTGGATGCGAGTATCGGTGGGAAAGTCGGCCTTAACCTTAAAAGCGGAAAAAATCTTGTGGGCGCTTTTCACCAACCTCAAGATATTATTCTCTCCACTCTTTTTTTAAAAACATTGCCTATTATCGAAAAGCAAACAGGAATGGGAGAGGTTCTTAAATACGCCTTCCTTGACAAAGGTATTTATCAATACTTGAGGCTCCATGGACTTGATGCTTCTTTAATTCACCAATGTGCAGAGTTTAAGCAAAGTATAGTTGATGAAGACTTTAAAGAAGGCGGCAGAAGAAAAATTCTTAATCTTGGCCATACAATCGGTCATGCTATTGAAGTTCATTATCAAATTCCCCATGGTATTGCTGTGGTATGGGGTATGGTGATGATTTTTAATCTGTATGGCCAAAAGGATATGATTAAGGAATTAGCGCAATTATGCCAACAATTGAATTGGGGATCATTGCTCGCCCCTTGGAAAGATCTTTCACAAGATTGTAATACACTATTTGACTATATAAAGAGAGATAAGAAAATTGTCTCACATGGTAAAATTGATTTAATTACTGTGGATCAAATAGGGGAACCTCAGATTAAAACCGAAAGTCTAACTTGGCTTAAAGAGAAGCTTCATGATGTCAGCAAAAACTTTATCTCCTTATAACGTTAATCCTGGTGAAGGGCGTGGGGAAGTGACAGCACCTTCTTCTAAATCTTACGCCAATCGTTTACTCATTCTTGCTGCGCGATCACCTCAGGACATTTTTTTACGTAATATCCCTCCTTCCTCGGATGTTACGGCGATGACTGGTATCTTACGTCAATTAGGTGTCATCATTGAGGAGCAAGGCGATGGCCTTTTGATCAAAGGTTCTTTTCCCGCCTGTGAAAAAGAAGCGCCCGGAGAAATCATTATCGCTAGTGGAGATGGAGGAACAACAAATCGTTTTATTTTGCCTCTTTTGGCCTTGGGGAAAAACACCTATCTTTTAACGCCAAGTGGGCCCATGATGAATCGCCCTATGGATGAAGCAATCACTTATTTATCGTCTTTAGGAGCGCAAGTAGAACTACAGGATCAGGGTCAGATTAAAATTCAAGGCCCTCTTGTTTTACCCGACAATATTATCGAAGTGGATTGTTCGCGCTCCACCCAATTTATTTCGGGATTGGCCTTATCTTTGAATCGATATGATTTATTAAGTCCTCTTCATTTAAAAAGCTCACTTAAGTATTGGCAATTAACAAAAGAAATAATTAAGAATTTTTCTAATAAAGAAGAAATTAATATTATGATCGACTTTAGCAGTCTGTCTTATATTTTGGCCTTGGCGGCCTTAAGCGGCCCCATTCATATCAAAAATTGTTTTGGCGCTGATGAGTTTCAGGCCGATTCAATTTTTCTGCAAATATTAAAAGAATGTGGCGCCTCTTTACGGTTTTCCGAAGCGGGATTGATTGTTCAAAAAAGTGCCAAGGGCTTAACCCCTTTTCGGGTGGATGCGAATGATTGCCCTGATTTAATCCCTACACTTATTTTTTTGGCATCTTATATTGACGGAATGAGCGAGATGATCAATCTCGAAGTGTTGCGTCATAAAGAGTGTGACCGCTTGGCCGAAATGCTTAGGATGTTAGACTTATTTGGTATTCCCTATGAATTGGTGAATGAGGGTGAAAAATTAATTATTTCTGGAGCAACCGAGCATATCTGTTCGCAGCGTGTTGATTATATTCCACCACAAGATCACAGGATGGTGATGACAGCTTATCTATTTATGCGTAAAAATAAGGGAGGGACTATTTATGATTCACATCATGTAGAAAAATCCTTTGCGAATTTTTTCCAGGTAATGGAATCCCTACGTTAATTTAAAGACAATTTTATGGAGTTTAAACGATGAGTAAATTAGGAATCATTATTGGAAGCCCTGGCAATAATAAGGACCTCGCCGAAAAAATTAATGAAGTCGCACTTAAAGTGGGATTTGAAACGGAATTAATCGATCTAGTTGATCTTGACCTACCCCTTTATTCAACGACAAAAGAAAAAGAGGGAATTCCTGCTCAAGCAAAAGAATTAACAGCAAAGTTCATTGCGATGAAAGGTTTTATTTTTCTTGCGCCAGAGTATAACGGTAGCATGCCTCCCGCAGTTAATAACGCCGTTGCATGGATTAGTCGTTCAGGCGGAGAAGATTGGCGCGGCGCTTTTAATGGAAAATTAGCGATTGTCGGAACTCATAGTGGTGGCGGTGGCCATAAAGTAGTTGAAGCGATGAGAAAGCAATTAGAACATTTAGGCTGTAATGTTTTGGCCCGTCCTATTATCACCAATTACGGGAAAGAATTTAATCCTGAATCAGGAGAGAGTATTTTGACTCAAATGATTACTTTAATTAAGTAAAAAGTAAGGGCCTATAGGGGATTAAACTCTATAGGCCACGTTTGTCTAAAATTTTCAAGAACTTGTATTTCTTCTTTAATATCAATCCTTACCCGTGAAAAGAAATGGTGGGATAATATTTGGCAATTACGTTATTTCAGTTACTTAACTTGGCTGTCGCGCTCATTTTGTGAAAATATGTAAGTTCTTGTGCCAATAGAGCTGGATCGTGATAGCTTGATTTTGCTTGAGGGTTATTGTGAGTAAAATTAAGAATAAATCTAAAAATAAAGTCGAAGAAGAATTAAGCGAATATCTAACTGATGATGCTGGAACCAAAAGAATTAATTGGTTTCCTGGCCATATGAATAAGGCCGTCAAAAAGATCAAGGAGCGCCTTAAGCAAGTTGATATTGTTCTTGAAATCAGAGATGCAAGGTCACCTCTGGCGACAGGGAATAAAGTGATCAACGACTCTCTAGGTGAAAAAAGTCGCTTGATTGTTCTTAATAAAACCAACTTGGCCGACCCCGAAGTGATTAAACTATGGCAAGTCTGGTTTGAGGCGCAAGAGACTCCTTTTGTTTTTATTAATTGCTTCGATAAAAACTCATTGCTAAAAATAACTCAAAATGCAAAAAAAATAGTTAAAGAAAAAAGACTTAAATCAAATCCTGATAAAGAACCGAGATCAAAATTAAGAATGATGATTATTGGTCTTCCTAATACCGGTAAATCAACCATTATCAACAAATTGGCCAATAGAAATGCGACGAAGGTCGCCGACAAGCCTGGGCAAACGAGACTCCAGCTTTGGGTAAAGGTTGATAATGATCTTGAACTTCTTGATACACCAGGAGTCATGCCACCAAAGATTGATAAGTACGAACATGGTTTATGGTTGGCCGCTTTGAATTCAATTCCTGAAAAAATTGTAAACCAGGAAGACTCATCTTGTTTTGTTATTGAGCATCTTATTAAAACGAACCCTGAGGGTTTTCAAACTCATTATAAAATTGAAACATTAGACACCGATCTGGTTGGTATCCTCAATCAAATTGCCAAGTCCAGAGGTTGTATTAAGAAAAAAAATGAATATGATTACGATCGTGTTTATAAAATGATCCTTCTTGATCTTCGGAGCGGTGATTTAGGCCCCGTCAGTTTTGGAATTCCTCCAAAATTGAAAAATTAGATGTATTATTTAAGCTTTTGAACACCGGATCGGCTTCAGCTCCCTAGAAGCCTTCCTCATATGTTTTTACTTTTTAATTGATTTAATATGAGAATGACTTTACTCGCAGATTGAAATGTATTATTCGCATACGCGATAACATAAAATCCATTCCGTTTACAATCAAACCCTAAAAGCTTATTAACTAACTTCACTCCCTTACAATAAAGATTAACTTCGTCATCTGATAATAATAACTCTATAGAAATACCGTTAGTGCCACCATAAAGAACTTCACTTTTAATATCTCCTACGTTTTCCCAAGGAACGTGTAGTTCTGGTAATGAATCTAGATATGAATTAGCGAAAGGAAAATATAACCCTTTATCGTTGGCCGAGAAGTAAACCCAACCTTTTCTGTTACTTGGCTTTAAAGATATGAATAAAAAAATGACTGAAAAAATAAGAAAAAAATACTTTAAGAAGGCTTCTGAATTACCGGCCCACGTTTCATAATTATAATAGGTGCAGAAAAACCCTATAGAAATACAGAGGTAGATAATGCAAAGTAATCTAGCTCCCCATATGGGTGTTTCATACCTAAAGGTCTTCTCCATTTCAATTCCTCAAAGTATATAGAGTCGGACGAAACATCGCTGACGAAGAAAAAATCATATTATCGCAAAAAAGTTTAGTTATTTTTACAAATAAACCACACCTGCGAACTAAGAACACCTAATGGCAAAACAAACGGAGTATATTCAATTTTCTCAATTTCAAAATGTCTTTGAATATCCAACTTTAAACTTTTCCAATTGAAAGCATAATGGCCGCAAGTTTCATACTTGCCTCCATCAAACTCTACTTCATAATATTTTCTTGGCACTTGTGTTTTTTCTGTTGCAAAAAGCATTTTGAAAAAGTCGACAAAATTATATGATTCAGTCCATTCATAGTTTCCGAATTTTCGCCATCCCAATATACGTCTAACGGTCTGTTTGCCAACCATAGTAAGACCAGTCTCTTTAGGAACTGAGATAATGACCGTTCCCCCTTTTGTACAGTTTTTTTTCAAACTCGTAAGAACATTCTCAATACTTTCTTTAGTGCAATGCTCGAGGACCTCGAAACAAGTCACCATATCAGACTTTGTTTCTAGAATATCATTTGTATGATGAAAATTAAAATCAGGTTCATCTTTCAATCTGTCCTTAAGTAATCTTAGCTGATTGTCATCAATCTCCATTCCATTTTTTTCTTTTACAATATCCTTCGCAAGAATAAGGAATGTTCCATCTCCACATCCATAATCAAGTATTGAAGAAGGTGAATACTTTTTAATTAAAGATAAACCTTTTGAAAACCTTTGGCGGTGACTCCATCTAAGAACATTGCAACCTGCATAGATTTGCTTTTTAGCATAGCCACCAGTTTTCAGTAATTCTTCAACCTCTGGATTCGTCGATTCCTCATTCTTCATTTACTTACTGCCTTATGTTTAGTTTAATTTTATTTTACTACAAATAAAAATTACAAAATAGATGTATAAAATACCTATATACAAATAAATATATCGATTGCTCCCACGCGTAGAGTTTCTTCTTAAGGTTCAACCGGTAAAACTGATACTCCTGTCGTTGCTCAAAGTAAAAATTAGATAAGCGCTAATAATAAATATAACCTTTTAGAAGTCTCTTTTTGAATTTTAAAAAAGGAGTAAGAAGTTAAAAGTCCTGTTAGTATGATAGTTGACCCAGGCCGTAGGCCATTGGGTATTCCTTTCTTAATGAGAGGAGTAATAGGCTGCGTTTGCTCAAATCCCAAACTTTCGTTCTTTTAATTCCTTCATTCTCAGGCATAATTATTAATAAGATTTTACTGTTACGAAAGAAAAAACCACTATAGTTTGAGTTGAACTTAACAAGATTTTACTATGGAATTTAATACCCAACAAAAGAAAGCACTATCCATCTATGTTCATTGCGCTTCAGATTATCTAACAGATTATCAATCGCATGGAGAGGGATTAATTTGCTTTAGCATACTAAATGGTCTCGCGAATAGAGGGCATAGGGTTATCGCTTTTACCCCTAAGGCATCAATAAGAAATAAAAGTGATAATTTGGAGGTTATTGAATCGTCAGGTCCAGTTTATTTTAACTCCTTGAGTCCTTGGAAGTACGCAATTGAGTCAAATAAAAGATTTAAACAATTATCTCAACACATTAATTTTGACATCGTTTGGCGAATGAATCCCGTGGGATATGGTTGCCCGCTACCACCTCTTTCTAAAAATAAACCCCTTGTCATTGGTCCATTGTATTATAAATGGAAAAATAATGCGAAAGTCGCGAAACCTAGGTTTTGGGTAAGCCTGAAAAAGATCTTGGATCCGCTTGCAGATATGGGTTGGAAAAAAACCTTAAAAAACGCGAAGGCCATTTTTTGTGCAACTATTCCTCACGCTATTGCAATGGGGAAAAAATATAATAAGAAATTTTGCTTTGATATCCCCCTTATCGTAAGGCCATCTGGAGAGAGAAAGGTCAATAATTTAGCAAAGGTTCGAATTACTTTTCTCGCAAATCTCTTAGAAAATAAAAGGCCACTGGAATTTTGTAAATTAGTTAAGATCTTAAAGGATAATAATGTTGATTTTGAAGCGGTAATTATTGGTGATGGTCCCGAAAGGATTAAGGTTGAAAATTATATTAAAAATAATCAGCTCGGAAACAATATTCAGTTGTTAGGAAGGATACCTAACGATCAAGTCTACAAGGAATTAAAACAAACAACATTTTTTATAAATCTTTCTATCGGTGAGCCCTATGGCCGTAATATTGTGGAGGCCATGTCGGAAGGAGTCGTGGTTATAAGCCATGCTTCCGGTGGACCAAAAGATTTTATTAAAGATGGCGACACTGGCATTCTTGTCGAATCTGAACAAGCACTTGATTTTTCAAAGGCCATATTAGATTTGATAAGTAATGCTGATAAAGTTGACCAAATTTCAAAAAATGCTTTAAAAAGGTCACAAGACTGGTCATCTGAAAAAGTGATTAGCGATTTAGAACAAAAGCTTTTCAAAATTGCGGCTTCTTAGCTTGTTTCCCTCTAGATTATGTGGAGACCTCTTGCTTCTGATTTTATAATAATAATAATGAAAAAGCGGTGTGGGAAGAAAGTATGTGAGTGCTGAGAAGTAATGGCCCCAAGCCGGTAATTATCTCTTAGGAGTTAGCGAAATGACCATTCTTGGTCATTTCGCCCAACGTATGATTTGCGGTTGTCCTTTTTATATAATCTCCCAATTTATAATATTGTAATTCAATTGTTTTTGACTAATGTCATCGCTCTGTTTTAGAGCGATGACTTTAGTAGTTTAATCATGTCCACTAAACCTGTTGCCTTACTTGATTCTATTTTTTGTTCATTCATTAAAGAGTTTATAGATCCAATTGCTTTATCTAAAGAAAGTTTAGCCTTTTCAATTTTTGATCTTTTTATTAATCTCTCTGCGCTTTTTAATGCTCTTAAAATTGAATTTGCATCCGACTTAGATAAGGCCAAGGCCTTGACTTCGTCCATTACAGTGGCCATGCTTATAGATGACTTACAGGGACCAGCTGCTAAAATATCTTCAACAGAGCTAGAGACAGGTAGTGATGCATCATTATTACTTACATCGAATGTTCCGTTACCAGAGTAAGACTGTGTAATGTTTAAAAGATTATAAATTCCACACAAGTCAGCTAATGAGGTATTTCCCGAAACATTAAATGACCAATCGACATACTTTAATGATTTTAATCCGGAAATATCTTTGAGGCCGGTATTATCCATAACAAATAAGCTACTTGAAATGGTTTCAAGCATAGGTAAATCGGGTAATTTCTCAAGCATAGGATTTCCACCAAATTCCAAAGACCAACCGGCCGTTACCAATGCCGGAAAGGCCGTAATAGATGCTAGCGAGTCATTATACCAAAAATCAATATTATCGCCTGTTTCTTTTAATTTATTAAACCCTGCAAAAGATGAAAGCTTGGGATTGTCGTATACCAATACACCTCCTCCAAGAGAAACCAGATTATTAAATGAGTCGATGTTTATTAATAAATCATTGTTTTGAATAACAATATCGCCGTTAACACTTGTTAACATATTCAGATTACTTAAATCGTTAATATCGGCACCTTGTATACTTAAGCTACCTAATACTTCTGTATAATTAAATGAATCTAATTCCGCCTGGGAAGCTAAAGTGAGTGAGCCTGAATAAGTTTGAGCATGCAATAACAAATTAAATAGAGAAAAAATACTAGCGATTAATAACTTCATAATGACTCCTATAGATACTTCACTATAAATAACAACAGATTGTGTGCAACAGAGAAATTACTCAACCTCTCGTCGCGTTTTGATTTCTTATATCGAGTATAGGCTGCGCTCAAAAAGATCAGTGAACTATCTGCAAGAAAAAAATAAATATCGCCTACTTTTCAATACATGAAGATTTTGTTCTTATTTAAAATGGCAATTAAATTGC
>JBFGZE010000048.1:0-24092 GCA_041586955.1 Bacteriovoracaceae bacterium | reverse complement strand
CGGCCACACCAATAGAGGCGGTAACGGGTAAGCGTTTGTTATCATATAAAAAGTGGTGATTTTCAATAAGTTTTCTACATCTTTCAGCAATTTCAAAGGCTTGCTTAAGATTTGTTTTCGGCAAGAGAATGACAAATTCCTCTCCACCATAGCGGGCGAAGATATCCATTTCGCGCACACCATGGGTGCGGACTAATTCTGCCATTTCTGCCAGAACATAATCACCAGCATCATGGCCAAAATTATCGTTGAGGTTTTTAAAATGGTCCAAATCAAAAATAATAAGCGAAAGGGGAGTTCCCGCAATCTTCGATTTTTTCACTTCAAGCGAAATGGCATTATTAAAATAGGTTTTATTATAACAACCGGTATGGCGATCTGTATTGGCCTCAAAATGGAGGCGATCATAGGTCAAACGCTCGGGGTCACCCTTGGGCAAATATTTAAGAGCAATGATACCGATTTTAACAATATCACCCTTTCTGAGAGTATATTCGCCTTCAATTTTTTTATTATTAACGTAGGTACCATTTTTGGAACCAGCATCTGAGATCATATGATTTTCAAGATGGGCGGTAATACGAAAGTGGTAGCGAGAAATACCATTAAACTCCAAAGGGATTGAGTTATCTGGGTTACGGCCAGCAGAGACAAGGTCTTGATCTAGATTAAAGATAGTCCCATTGAGGGCCCCGCCAACAACCAATAAGGCGGCAGGCTTACTCTCGGCTTCTTTGTCAGCGGTTGCTAAAGCATCTCTGATATCCGTTAGTAGGATCGTGGAGTCTTCACTACCCATAATTGTCTTTCTCCGAACTTATATAATAACCTTTACAATTGTAGCCCTGTGATAGGGCCATTTCAATAGGATCATAATTGCTCACATTTTACCCTATCTCAGGAAAAAGAACTGCAGCAGCGTTTCCCTGCGCCGTATGGCCGTGCCTCTCTCGCGCATCTCAGGGCGTTTTCAAGCTTGGATTAAATTGTGAATATTTTCGTCATGAGTAATTATTATTTATTTAAAAATTTGAATCGAAGGACATTGACGCCTTCTTTTTTAAACTTGAGATTAGATGTCAGCTTAGCCTCGTCTTTTAAAAATTGATCAATAGTCTCAGTTAAGGCCGAGATATGGGAATCACCATTTATTTATCGAGAAACTCATAAGCATATATTTTGCCGGCCTCCACTCCTGGTTGATCAAAGGGATTGATTGCCAAGTAATGGCCCATGATGGCAGTCAGAGATTCGAAGAAAAGAACCATGGCGCCAATAGAGTGGGCATTGACTTCCTTAATTTTGAAATGAATGGTAGGTCTATCTGCCTCTTTTAAGGCCTTTAGGCTGCCTAAGAGCTCCGCCCTCATTAATTGGTGCAGGGTATGTTTATTGAGCATTTTTAGCGCTTTAATTTCAAAATCATTAATGAGCGGAAAGTCTTTTTTCATCTTTTCGACTTCAATGAGAAACAAGCATTTATCATTTGGGCCTTCCATAAATAATTGCATCTGGCTATGTTGGTCAGTTGCCCCATAGGAGGGAATGGGAGTCATGCCAGTGAAAACTTCTGTTCCATCTATAGAGAACCTTTTGCCTAAACTCTCGGCCCATAATTGAACAAACCAAAATGAAAAATCACGCAACATGCTCGAATAGGGCATAAAAACAGTTTGGTTAATTTTCTTTTGTTCCCAGAGTCCAATCAGGTGTGCGCTAATTGTTTTCAATGACTCAGGTCCATCTCCTAAGAGAGTGGGTTTTATCGCCTCGGCACCCAGTAATAATTCTGCGGCATCGATACCAGCAAAGACCGCCGGAAAGAGGCCGACAGGGGTAAGGACAGAAAAGCGTCCGCCTACATTGGAGGGGATTTCTAAGCAATCAATGCCAAGCTCGCGCCCCAAGTTGAGAAGGTCTGATTTTTGAGGGTCTGTTGCAAAGACATAATAATTTTTGAGGTCAGCTTTATTAACCCCCAATTCTTTGTAGAGCCCGCTAATAATGGCGAAGGCCGCCATCGGTTCGGCCGTTCCACCAGACTTGGAGACGAAATAAAAAAGAGAGTTTAAAAGGTCGAGATCTTTTAATTGGTAATGGATTTTATCACTATCGATATTATTGATAAAAATAAAGTTTTTATCAGAGTCAGCACCCAGAGAGGTTATCAGCATCTCTGGTCCGAGTGAACTGCCACCAATTCCCACTTGAATAAAGTTTTTTCGCGCTGTAAATTTTTTTGCGACTCCCTGACAGGTGGTCAATAATTCAGTTCTTTGATTAACCTGAAAGAAGCCGTAGTCAGGGTTCTGAATAGTTTCCTGAAATTGGTCAAAGGCCTTATTCGTTTGCTCCTTAGCGCAAGTAATACTTCCATGGCTCATTTGAATTTGTATGGGCATAAACTTTTCCTTAAGTCCAAGATCAAAAACTATTGGTACTCGTGCTTTAATTTGCGAGCGATGACCACTTTTTGGATTTGATTGGTTCCCTCAACAATTTGCAGAACCTTGGCATCTCTCATCAATCTTTCCACCGGGTATTCACAAGTGTAACCTACGCCGCCAAGAATCTGGACTGCATCAGTTGTCACCTTCATTGCGGTATCGGTGGATTTTAATTTTGCCATACTGGCAATTTTTTGATCGGGTTTGCCTAAATCATATAAAGTCGCGGCTTGATTAACCAGAAGCCGAGAGGCCTCAATTTCAACCGCCATATCGGCTATCATAAACTGCAGACCTTGGAAATTAAAGATGGGTTGGTTAAACTGACTTCGGCCAAGGGCATAAGTGACGGATTCATCAAGTGCTCTTTGGGCCAGGCCACAGGCGATGGCGCCAATGGTGATACGACCTTTATCGAGGGCCGCCATAGCGATATTAAAACCAAGGCCTTCTTCTTTGAGAAGATTTTCTTCTGGAACAAAGCAATTTTCAAAAATCAGCTCACGAGTAGGACTCACTTTCCAGCCCATTTTTTTCTCTTTTTTGCCGTAACTAAAACCGGCCATGCCATCACGAACAATGAAGGCCGAAATTCCTTTTGCACCTTCACCACCGGTTCGCGCCATAACAATATAGGTTTTGGCAATACCGCCAGATGTAATCCACATCTTTGAGCCATTGAGGCTATAGCCACCATCAACTTTTTTTGCCGTGGTTTTTAAGGCCGCAGCATCAGAGCCAGAGGAGGATTCACTGAGGGCGAAGGCCCCAATCTCAAGGCCTGAGGTTAACTCGGGTAAATAGGTTTGTTTCTGTTGTTCGTTGCCGAATTCATTGAGAATCGCTTGAACCATAGTGGAGACAGAAATGGTGACCGCATAAGAGACAGATGATTTGGCAATCTCTGATAAAACAACACAGAGATCTTGGTAATTTAAATTGGAACCACCGTATTCCTCGGGGAGAGTGACGCCGGCAAAGCCCAAGGTCCCAAGTTCCCTGTAGAGATCCATGCGAAAATTTTCAGCATGGTCATCAGCTTCCATAAAGGGTTCAATTTTTTCCAAACGAAATCGTTCTAATTGATTCTTGAGCTCTGTTTGCAATTCATTCAACATTTTTAATTCCTATTTAATGGGCCGCCATGTTTTTAAGGAGCCCTTTGGCGATAATCATAATCATCACCTCATTGGTGCCCGCACCAATTTCATTGAGTTTATTATCTCTCATCATACGTTCAACCGGGAACTCGCGGCTATAGCCATAACCGCCATGTAATTGAATCGCATCAAGGGCAATTTTCGTGGCCATTTTTGGCAGGGCCAATTTAACCATCGCCGCAACCTCTGGACCTTTTTGGCCTTGATCATATTGATGGGCGATATTATAGAGAAAGTTTCTCATCATCTCTGTTTCTGTCGCCATTTCAGCAATCATTTTTTGAATCATTTGAAATTCACCAATATTCTTGCCAAATTGTTTACGCTCGGTAGCATATTTTACACATTGATCGACACAGGCCTGAGCGATGCCAAGAGAAATTCCAGCAATAGTGATACGCTCAAGTTCTAGGTTTTTCATCATATGATAAATAGAATCGCCCTCGTTCCCAACGAGGTTGCTCACAGGAACTTTGGCATTTTCAAAAATTAATTCTCCGGTGGGGGAGGCCCGCATTCCCATCTTATGGATTGGTTTACCAATGCTAAAACCTTCGGTGCCTTTCTCAATAATAAAAGTCGACAGGTTTTTACGCTCATCACCTGTGCGGGTGTAAACATAGGCAATATCGGAATATTGAGCGTTAGTGATCCACATTTTTGAACCATTAATAATATAATAATCGCCATCTTTTTTGGCGCGGGTTTGAATGCCTACTGCATCTGAGCCATAATCGGGCTCACTCATTCCCATGCAGCCAATATGTTCACCACTAATGAGCTTGGGTAAATACTTGGCCTTTTGCTCGTCGCTGGCATTATTTTGAATGTTATTAACGCAGAGTATTGTGTGCGCCAAATAACTAAGAGTCGACGAAGCACAGGCCTTGCCAAACTCCTCCATGACAATCGTCGCCGCTGTGGCGCCCAGGCCCGCTCCTCCGTATTCAGGGTCCGCGGTGATTCCTAAAACTCCCAATTCGCCCATTTTGCGAAAGGCCTCTAGGTTAAATTCTTCTTTGGTGTCAAATTCTTCTGCTTTTGGCGCAAGCTCTTTTTGAGCAAAGTCGCGGCAAACATCTTGAATGGCCCTTTCTTCTTCAGAAAAATACCACATAGTTACCATCCTTACTTGATTTTGTTTCAAAATTTATAGCAAATAGACTTCGAAATTGAAAGAAATGGCCTAGCTCCAAACAATAGACGCTTTACATCACTCCCATGAAATTGTTAGAATTCTAATGAATTCCCTGCAACCAAGGATGGTGTTTTGAATGCGGAATTAACGACCCCTGTCTTATGCGATGATGATGCAGTGTTTCCCGGTGAAAATTGGTTTTATTATTGGAAAACTTCGGCTTCCCTGTGGAAGGCCAAGTTAGAGCAACTCCCAATGGGGGCCATTCTTTACGTTCCTCTTAATTGGGCCTTTCATTCACATCACGGGGAAGGTTTTGATTTTGGAGGGGAGCGACCGGAAACGCAATTGGCAAAATTAGTTCAATTGGCAGCGGAATCCTCAGTAAAATTAGAATTTTTATTACCGTTAGCACCGGCCCCTTTCTTACCAAATGGTGGTCTTCCTCCCTATCTGGCACGTGTTGCCGCCACTGATTTTGAGGGGATTAATCAGGGCTGCTTTGATGCTTTTGATGAACATCAATTGCTTTTTTCTTTTTTCGATTCCAGGGTATTCAAAGGCTTTGCTCAGTTCGTTCACGCCTTACGCTCATATTTTGATCGCGAAAAATTGTCCGTCGGGATTCGCGGTATCGATTGTGGGACTGTGACGGGAGAACAATGGCATAGCTTTTTTCAAGACTATTCTCATGTTTACGAACAGGCCTTTACTCGTTTCCTTGCTGCTAAACGAGAATTATGGCGGGAAGAGGGCGTCACTATTGATAATCCCGGGCATGAAAAATTATTACATGAAGAATTTTTCCATACAATAAGACAGCTTTACTCACAGGAAGCGAAACGAATTCTCGGTGATTTTTGGGAAGGAGAAAATACTCTCAATTTCCTCGGAGGCAGTCGTAGTGATTTTTTTAAACGACTGAGTGGACAAGAATCAGCGAGTGATTATATTGAACGATCTTTAACTGGTATTACCCTGGGTGTGATCCCTTCAACTGTGCTTTTGCCGACCAGAAATAAAACCGGAATTTTAAATCGCTTTTTACAGGAATTGAGTCCTAAATCTCTCTATTCTCATTTTGGAGCGAATAACGATTTTATTGAGAATAATAGTTATACACCTCTTGTTCTTTTTGAATTATATGGCTCTACGCCTGGCCGTTATGAATCATTAGGTCTTTTGGACTTCATCCATAAACGCCATACTTATTGTTTACAAAAAGATAAGCTTGAGGACTTCATCCATCAGGAAGATCGTGAGTCAGATGAACGTTTTTATATTTTCGAGGGAGCCGACCTCGATCAAAAAAAATTCTCTCATATTTTGAGATTATTTCTCAATGGCGCCAATATTATTTTAGATAAAGGAAGTTTAAATGTTGAACTTAGGGCGCGTTTTGAAACTTTTATTTTAGAAAATGAATTAGAGCTGGATCATTATCATTTTGGGCCAGAAGTCAGTTGGGCGCATTTAGGAGAGGGGAATTTAGTGGTTCTCGACTTCCGGGACGTCGCCGAATTAAGCCCCAATGCAAAGAATAATTGTTGGCAAAGAGTTTTCTCGCTTAACGATTTTAAGGCCCTTGACGTAGAACTACCGGACGGCGTTTTTCAATTTTGGCGGAGGCGATTTCCAACGCCAGGAGAGCTTAAATTTCATGAAGTCCGCCGCTTGGGGATTTTTAATCCTCATAGTTATAAACATAAGTTTAAAATTCCAATGAACCGTTCTTTTGTTCTTACTAAAATCATTGATCAGGTTCAGGCCGAGGCCAAAACAGTCAATGAAATGATTGAATTGGAGATGGGCCCTCATGGTTCCCTCATTTTTGAGTTTGGAGTATTAGAATGAAAAGGAAGGAATTGATCTTGGTTGCTGGTTGTCCTCATTTTGGCCACGGCCAGTGGAATTTGGTAGCCATTATGGATCAAGGACAACATTATCTAGAGGAAAACCTCGATGAGATTTACTACGAAGCCTTTGGCCAAAAATCTGAGTTAGGTGACGGGCTAGGACCTTTTGAAAACCTAGAAGAAGTGGAGGTTTTTGGCCTTGGCCTATGCCAGAGTTTCGGCAAGGAGGGATTTCGTTTATTAACCGCCCAGGAGTTTAACGAATTGAAAATCAATGGTTTGGCCGCCAATGAGTTTTGGAATAAGGTGAGAGAAAAGGGAAAATGGGTTAAGTCCCTCAATAGTTCTCCAAGGTCTAAAATTTTACGACGAATTTTTAATTAGACACTCTAAAAAAGTTAAGGAATAGAATTCTTCTTAAGTTTTTATTTTTTATAGCCATCTACTGACCTCTTTTGTATTATAACGCCATTAGCCGCAGGGGGCAGAATTTGAGCTTTAATAAGGGAGACTTCCTAGATTGTCTGATCGACTCAATTCCCGATCTTATTTCCTTCAAAGATAATGATGGTGTTTATCAGGCCTGCAATGAGGCCTTCGCTCGCTTTATCGCCCGTAAAAAAGAGGACGTGATCGGGCATACGGATTATGATTTCTTTAGTAAGGAGTTGGCCGATTTCCTTCGAAGTAATGATGCAAAAACGATTCAATTGGGGAAGGCCATTCGCAATGATGAATGGGTGACTTATCCAAATGGTCTGCGCATGATGTTGGATACTCTCAAAACACCTTTGAATGATCCAAAAGTTGGCCTCATGGGCGTTTTGGGGATTAGCCGTGACATCACCGAAAAGAATCGGGTGGAGAAGGCCTATCTCTCTGGCCAGCAGAAAATTAGTTTACTCTTTGAACATGCGCCAATTGGTTTTGCCTTTTGTAATATGGATGGCAAGTTACTTGAAGTAAATAACCACTTCTTAGCGATTATTGGCCATACAGCTGATGAAATTAATGGATTAACCTATTGGGAGCTCATGCCTGATCATCTTAAAGATGATGAAGAGGCTCAAATTCAAAATATCAATAAAACAGGCCCTTATGGACCATTTTTCAAAGAATATATTCATAAAGACGGGTATTTCGTACCAGTACAAATAAATTGTTTTGTCGTTGAAGATTACGACGGTGTTAAAGGTATTTGGTCTGTCGTCCAAGACCTAACCGAACAAAAGAAAATTGAAGAAGAAGTGGAGATCGTTAAGGCCAAGGCCATTCAGGCCTCGAAGTTGGCAACTCTTGGGGAAATGGCCGCTGGGGTCGCCCACGAAATTAATAATCCTTTGGCCATTATTGGTAGTGCCTGTACCTTGATTGAAAAATTATTGGCCGAGGGACGCTATGATGAGATCCCTAGAAAACTCCATATGATTGAAGATTCTGTTCATCGCACGAGTAAAATTGTCGATGGGCTTAAAAAGTTTTCCCGTAGTGCAGAGTTGGATGAAAGGCGAAATACTTCCATTAAAGACATCGTTGAAAATAGTTTACAATTAGTCATCGCGAATTTTACACGGCTAAACATTAAGTTGAGGTCAGAGATTTCTTCAGATGCCCTGGCCTATTGCAATCAATTAGAAATTGAGCAGGTTCTCGTTAACCTCATTCATAATGCTCGGGATGCGGCAAAAACAGGGCAAGAAAAATGGGTGGAGCTCCATTGCTACGATACAGAACAGCATATTTTTGTTTCCGTGAAGGATTCGGGAGCAGGTATATCAAAGTCTCATTTAAATGAAATATTTAATCCCTTCTTCACCACAAAGCCTGTTGGTGAGGGAACAGGTCTAGGCCTAAGTATCTCTTTAGGCATTGTGAAAGACCATAATGGGGCTTTATACTACGAGGAGGAAAGCGAGAATACGACCTTTGTTTTACGTTTAAACCGGGTGGGGTAGGAATGAAGAGTATTATTTATATCGATGATGAAAACGATTTATTAGAACTTTTCTCCGACCTCTTTAGTAATGACCAGCGAAAAATTCATTGTTTCAATAACCATCAGGATGCTATCTCTTTTTCCCGAAATAATACCGTCGATATGATTCTCATTGATTATCGCATGCCCGATGGCACCGCGGATCAATTATTAAAAAAATTGGAGCTCTCAGATAATACAGTGGTTTTGATGATTACTGGAGAAATGGAAGTCGATCAGGATATTTGTGAGCTTTTTCACGGGATCATTAAAAAACCTTTTACCGTCGGGAAGCTCGAGTCTTATTTGACCTCCCTTAGTTTCCTGGCAAGACCGACCCAAGACGACCTATAGCTAATATCTTGAAATTAAAGACTTGTCATAGAGTGAACGGCCAGTAGAAATCGCCCCAACCCCTTGAATATGGTAGAGAAGCCGTGTATCTTGCCTCCATTACAGATAAGAGGTGACAATTGGAAATGCCGACAAAGGAATCGCTTTATTCCTTACCGATTCAAGAAATGCGTGAAATTCTCGTGGCCCAAGGGCTATCTAAGTTTTCAGCTGATCAAGTCTATAATTGGCTTTATAAAAGATGGGAATTGGATCCCGAGAAATGGACCAATGTTTCTAAAAAGGTCAAGGCCTATCTTTTGGAGAATTACTCCTTTGAATTACCTAAGGTGGTATGGCAAGGCCTTTCTCAAGATGGGACCCGTAAATTTCTTCTCGCGATGAAGGATCAGCAAACGGTTGAAACTGTCGCTATTCCGGCCAAAGATCGCCTGACTTTATGTGTGAGTAGCCAGGTGGGCTGTGCTATCGGTTGTACTTTCTGCCATACTGGTACGATGGGACTTAAGCGCCATCTACAGGCCGGTGAAATTGTTGGTCAATTTGTTGCTGTGACGAAATGGCTACAAGATCATGTTGGTGAAAATCAACGTCTTACAAATATTGTTTATATGGGGCAAGGTGAACCTCTTCATAATTTTGATAATGTTCGTAAGGCCACTTTAGTTTTTCTTGAAGAAAAGGGGATAGGTCTTGGCCAGCGCAAGATCACGCTCTCCACCTCGGGCCTAGTGCCCCAGATTGAAAAATTATGGGATTTTCCTCCTGTTAATATTGCCATCTCATTGCACGCTGCTCACAATGATATCCGTAGTGAGCTCATGCCGATCAATAAAGCTTATGACCTCAATCGCCTTTTTGAGGCGATTAAAAAAGTTCCTTTAAAGGCCCATCGCCGGATTACTTATGAATATCTTTTGATTAGAGATCTTAATGATCGGCCGGAAGACATCGCTGGTTTATGCCAATTATTGACCAAGAGCGAATCGAAGGTCAATCTCATTCCTTTTAATGAATACCCAGAATCCGCCTTTAAAAGACCCAGTGCCAAAACGGTAGATTGGTTTAAAGAGCAATTATTGCAAAGAGGTTTTGTGTGCACGGTACGTAGTACCAAAGGCGATGATATTTTAGCCGCCTGCGGCCAATTAAAATCAGAAATGGATCAAATTAATCTTTGGTCAAATCCCTAGGGATTGATCACTTTGAAAAACACCATTATTCTTTCTTAGCTGGGCCAAGGTGATTTTGAAATTTCCAGGGCTTGGGTTTTTCTAATTTATTCTTAGGGGAAGAGGAAGGGCCCCTTCTTTCTTCACTTTGCTCATTCTCTTCAACTTGATAAACGGGAGATTCCCACTCTTCTTTATGTGGACGTACGGCCTTCGGAGTTTGAGGTAATTTAAACTTGGGCGCTTTATAGGTATCGACCCCATAAACGGGGGAGAGTGTGGCGGCCATAGCAATAATGATAGAATACTTGATCATTTTGATCTCCTGTTTGAGAAGTCTCCTTGAACTATATCGGCGTAATTTTTAATTTGCTTTAAGGAAGTCATTGGGCTTTAGGTGAGGAAAAGGTTATAATAGAGATCTATAAATATATTTATTATGGAGTAAAAATGTCGGAAAAAAGTAATAACTCAGTGGTCTTCGCTATTTTGCTGGTCATTTTCTTTCTATTTATGGCGCTACTTGTCTTTTCGGCCTATACGATGAAGATATTCAAAAGTGAAAATGATGTCGCTCAAATGGTGAATGGGGATAAGTCAATTGCCGTGGTCGAAGTTGAGGGTGTCATTATGGAATCCAAAACGTTGGTTGAATTATTACATATTGCAGAAAAAGATGATGAAACCAAGGCCATTATTTTGCGGATTAATTCTCCTGGTGGTGCGGTAGGACCAACTCAAGAAATTTACGAAGAGATGAGACGAATTGATAGTGAGTACGATAAAAGCCAAGGTGCCAAAGGTAAGCCTATTTATGCCAGCTTCGCTTCTGTTGCGGCCAGTGGTGGTTATTATTTAGGGGCGGGAGCGCGTAAAATCTATTCCAATGCTGGTACGATTACTGGATCAATTGGAGTTATTATGCAATTTATGGATTTTTCAAAATTATATGAGATGGCCAAGGTCAAGCAAGTTAATGTGAAGGCCGGAAAGTATAAAGATATCGGTCATCCTAATAAAGAGATGACTCAAGAGGAGAGGGATCTTCTTGATAATACCATTGCCGGTGTTCATCAACAATTTATTCGCGATATTATGGTACTGAGAAAAGGTAAGATTAAAGGTAATATTAACGACTTGGCCCAAGGGCAAATTTTCTCAGGAGAACAGGCACAAAAATTAGGTTTAGTTGATGAGGTCATGGGCCTATGGGGCGCTGGCCGGGCCATTCATAAGGATCTGAAGCTTAAAGGTGAGTTTGGCCTGAAGTTTATCAAAAAGAAAAAGAAGTCTAATTTTTGGAAAGTTGTTGAGAATTTTGATGAATCCATTACTAAGGTGAATCAATTTATCAAACTACTGAGCTTCAATAATACACCAATGATGATGGCAAAATAAAAATATGGATGTATTAATAACTTGGTTTCAACATTCACTACCTTGGTTGCAAGGCCATCTTCTCTCTATCATTGCAGTAGGAGTGACTGTCGTTCTTTTTTATCATTATTTGATTGAGAAAGATACCGGTGTCAAGTTATCAAAGCGTTATCGTAATTCGATTTTTGAGGCCCAGTCTCGAGTATTTCTTAATGCCACACAATACCTCATTTCTGGTAATAAGGATTTGGCGATTCGTGAATTTCTTAACGCCGTTGATATTAATAGAGAGACCATTGATACTTATTTTGCCCTCGGGGGGCTATTTCGCAGTAATGGCGATATTGAGAAGGCCATTAGTATCCACCGCTCTTTAATTGCTCGAGAAAATATTTCTGAAGAAATGCGCCTGCGCGCTTTAAAAGAGTTAGCAATTGATTTTGATAAAGGTGGTTTTGTTGACAAGGCCATTGAGACTTATAAGGATGTACTTAAAATTAATCGTGACCAAGAAGAGGTGGTTCATTCTCTCTGTCGAATTTATGAGGATGTGGAAGATTGGGATGCCGCTTATAATTTCCGTGTCATGTTGGGAAAAGTCTCTCACGAAAGTCAGGCCGAAACGATTAGTCATATTTTAGTTCAAAAGGCACGGCGTTTATTTGAAAAGGGTGATTATCAAAAGTCCTATGAAGAGTTAGATGATGCTTTTCGCTATGCCCCCTCCGTCTCCGCCAAAATATTACGTTTGCGCTTAGTTTTACAGAAAGGGGATATGGAGGAAGCCGAGCAAGTATTATTGGAATTATTAAAAGAAAACCCCATGTATACCTCCTTTGTTTTTGAGTCATTGGTTGCCAATTCAAAAATGAGTCAAGAAGTACGGGAAGAATATCAATTACGTCTTAAATTATTAAAAGAATACTTTTTGAAATTAAACGATCTCGATCTTATGGATTCATCTTCGGTGATTCTTTCTAAGATTCGCCTTTTAAAAGAGGAAGGGAAGACCCATGAAGCGTATGAAACATTTCAAAAGTGGATTTCGGGTCGCAAAAATATTTCTGATGTCTTAAAGGCCGAATATATTAAATTATTAATAGAAAATAATAAAATTGATGACGCTTTATCACAAACCAAAGATTTTCTTGACGGGCTTAATCAATCATTAACAAAACATTTTTGCTCCAATTGTGGCTATAATTCTGATGAAATCTTTTGGCGTTGTCCTCAATGCCATGAATGGGAAACGATTCAATTTAGATGGAAGGTTTAGGGTGAAAAGAATTTTGATCTTATTTCTTTTATTTGGGCAGGCCCATCTTCCTGCCATGGACAAGACTCGTGTCGTGCAAATTGGCTACTTTAATAAGATTTTTGGCCATATTCATCGCAACGCTTCTCGCTATTCACAGAGTTTAACAACCATCGCCTGTAATCACCCTGTTAAAGTCTTGGCAAAAGTAAGCGGAAAAAAAGAGGAGCTGATCTTCTCCGATAAGTGGCATTTCGTTAAAGTAGGACCTTATCGTGGTTATATAAATAAAGATTATGTTAGCTCTTCAAAGGTCGATTGTTTTCAGGACCGCTTTCCCCGTTTTTTTGATCAAATGGAAGTTGATATTACCGAATCTTATTATTGGGGTCGTCTTAATGATCTCTATATACAAGGCAAGTCAAAACTGAGGTAAGAAATGGTATTATTTTCGAGACACTTATTCTTATTGGCCTTTATGCTCTCTCCTTTATTTGCTGTTGAATCTAAAAAAGACCTTCTTGATAAGGAAGGTTTGGAGAAAAAGGCATTAGAGTCAGAAGTCCTCGATTTCAAAAAAATAAAAAAGGTTCTTAGCAACGATATGCTGGGAGAGAATGCCAAGAAAAAAGAAAAAGTTATTAAGAAGGCCTTTAATAAGAGCCTTTTGATTAAAAAAGATCGATATAATATTCCCGAGGGAGATGATTTTTGGTCTTTTGTCTCTGAATATTGGTTGGTTAAAAATGCCGCCATTTTAAAGTGGGATTTTAAAAAACCCGATTATGGCCTAGAGAAATCATTTGCCCGGTTCTTAGAAAAAATGGGACTTTATGAAAAGCGTTTTCGCATCCTTGTTCTTAATTCCCCAGATGTTTCTCATTTTGCTCTTCCTGCAGGTAAAAATGATTATCTATTGGTCATTTCATTACCATTTATCCGAACTCTTGATTTATCCAAACTCGAAATATCGATTATTTTATTAGAAGATATCTTGAGGGCAGATGGGGAGTATTTTAAACAAAAGGTAAGCACTAAAGAGGTTGTCCAATTGGAAGGGCGTAACTTCTTTAAGGAAAAGACTTTCAATAAAAAGGTGATCAATGAGCTTTTGAAAAGGTATGATGATCTGATTTTTGATAAAGGCTTTGATTTTAAAGTGCAATTTGATGTAACTAAAAAAGTCAGTGCTCTCTTTCGTAGTGATATGAAAATTTGGAATACCTATTTTAAAATGCTCAACAAAATTGATGAATTAGTTAAGAATAATATTTTATACCAAAAATATTTGAGAATTTACCCTTCGCCGGAGTTGCAGCTAGAATGGCTGCGGCCAAAGGCGAAGGAATATCAACGTCTTTAATTAAGTTTAGGTCATGATAAGATTTTTAACCCCTTGTTTCATGTTTAGCTTCTACCTACTTTTGTCGGTGGGAATCAATTTAGGACTTTGTGCTTTTTGTAATTTTTTTCACTTTCATTTAGGGCACGGCCTTGAAGATTTGGAGCAATGGCATCTTCAAAACCGTTGGATGATTATTTCATTATCCAAATTAATGGCCTTTTATATTTTTTGGTATTCTATTAATTTAGGCAATCATAGCTACAGCGTTTTTAAAAAGTTTTGGCGTCGTTGTTTTTATCAACCCCGAGGCACCTTTTTTTTAATTATAGTTTTCGCCGTTAGCTTTTTATGGGTCTTTTTGGCACCAAGGCCTACGGATAATTGGCAAGAGTTTTCAATTTGGTCTGGTGGCAAGTCTTTACTCGGTGTTATCATTTATTATTTAGTCGATCTTTTAGTATTGGGAGCAGTTTTACAGCGACGACCAATCAAGAGCAGCGCTAAATGGATCAATTATGCAGGCTTCTTTCTTTTAATGACCTTTTCTCATCATTTTAATTGGCTATTGACGCCCAATAGTTTTTATCTTGGTTTTAATCTATTACTATTGCTCTGGCTGCGGTTAAAGGTGAGAGTCAATATATTTACGCCATTAAGCCTTGTTATACTGGTCCTTGGGCCTCTTGCCGCCTTTGCCGGATTTGATCCCTTTAATCAAAATATCGGCCAAATCATTCAAGTGCGAACGAACTATTTATGGCTCGGACCTCTTTTAACCTTACTTCTCTCTCAAGTTTATATGGCAAAAAGAGAAAGAGAGAGTACCATCTAGTCGATAACCTAGTTCAGATGTTATAATGTAAAAACAATTTAGTATGTTTAGGGAGGAATATATGGAAGCTGGCCAAATGGATATATGGCGTATTCTTTTAGACGCGGGACTTGTCGTTAAATTAGTGATTGGGTTCTTAGTATTAGGTTCTGTCGTTTCATGGACAGTTATTTATTTTAAATCCAAAAACTATAAGCGCTTAGCTAAGACTAATATCGATTTCCTTACTTGGTATCGTAATCACTTTAATTTTAAAAACGCAGAAGACTGTCATATCGATGATTGTCCCTATAAAACTATTTTTGATGAGGTCACTAGCGAATATCAAAAATGGGGTCATAATCTCAATTCTCCTTTTCTTATTCAATCCATGGAACGGTCTATTAAAAAAGCAACAGCAATGGTTCAAAATGAAATGGAGCACTCGATGTCATTATTGGCCTCAATCGGGTCAATTTCTCCTTTCATTGGGCTTTTTGGAACGGTTTGGGGAATTATTAATTCCTTTACTGGCCTGGCCTCTGGTGGGGCCTCTCTTGATGCTGTCGCACCCGGTATTGCTGAGGCCCTCGTTGCCACCGCGATTGGTTTAGCAGCAGCGATTCCTGCGGTATGGTTTTTTAATCAATATGGTAGAAAAAATGAAGAATTATTGGGTGAGCTGGAATCTTTTTCTCAGCAAATGCTCAATGATATCCAAAGAGCAGTGGCCTAGAGGTAAAGTATGGGAATGGGTGGTTCAGGTAAAAAAGGGAAAATGTCTGAGATCAACGTGACTCCTTTAGTGGATGTTATGTTGGTATTATTGGTTATTTTTATGATTACGGCGCCTTTAATGCTTAATGGTATTAAATTGAACCTACCCAAAACAAAAGAGGTGAATCGCTTGACGTTAACCACCCAGCAAGTAGTCCTGTCCATGAGTCAGGCGGAAGAGTACTTCATTGGTAAGGAAAAATATTCGTTTGATGAATTATTAGTAAATCTAAAAAGAGAATTACAGGCAACTAAAACCAATGTGATTTATTTTCGCGCCGATTATGGGTTGTCTTATGGGAAAGTAGCGAAAGTTATTTCCTTTCTTAAAAGGGGAGGGGTGACGAATATCGCCCTTGTGACAGAATTGGAAAAATGAGTTTATACAATAGGGATATGAAATCAGCATTTATGTTTTCAATTGGGTTGCATATCACCCCATTGTTGCTGCTATTGGCCTTCTCCCAGACAGATTATTATAAGAAGAAAAAGAATTTTCAGATTATCCCACTTAGTCAGGCGGTTCGTATTGATGTGGTGGCGATGCCTAAAATGAGTCTCCAAGAATTGAAGAAAATGGGAGGAGCGCCGCCGCCAATTGCAGTGAAAGAGACGCCAGCTAAAGAAGAACCCAAGCAAGAAGCTTCTACTGACGATAAGGATGCTTTCCTGAAAGAGGGGAAGAAATTAAAATTCTCCGACCTTATTAAAAAATATGGTGATAAGAAATTAAAAATCCCTGAAGAGACCAAGATTGCAAAGTCAAAAGCTAGTTCAAAAGTTAATAAACGTGATGCCGCTTTCAATAAAAAATTAGAGAATCTCGTTATGGCGGGCAATAAATTATCAAAAGGGGAAGCGTTGACAGGAGACAGCTCCTTTCGCGACACGACTGTACTTGAAAGTTATGCCGGTAAAATACCTGATATCGTGCGCCCTTTTTGGAAATTACCAACTTATTTAATGAATAAGACCGATTTAAAATGTCGCATTCGTATTTTTATTAAGAGTAATGGGACTATTTTAAAGGCCGTTATATTTGAATCAAGTGGTGAGAAAGAATTTGATGAACGAGCACTTGAGGCCGTAAAAATGGCGGGAACGTTGCCTATGGTACCGGCCAAGGCCCAGAATGCGGCAGTAAATGGTGAGATTGTATTGGGATTTCCCTTATAAAGGATAAACAATGAAGTTTTTGTTATTAACATTATTTCTAACGGCCTCTCTTCATGCTGAAGATAATTTAAAAATTGTGGCAATTGGACAGGCAGAGCAAGAAGTAGAGGAAATCTTTTTCTCCGTTAAAGGATTGCGCTCTCTTAAATCTAATAAGAAAAAAGCACAAATAGCTGTCGAGGTATTTCAGAACGATTTCTCTTATTATAGAAAATTATTTAAGGTGCAGGGGAGAAAGTCTCCTGTTCAAAAAGGTCATCATGTTAATTTTCAATTTTTTGATGAAGGTGGTCTCCGTTTAAGCGTTACCTTATCAAATCGAAATGGTAGTAAAGCGAAATTCGATGCTTTTTTGTCAGTAGGGAATTTACGACAAAAAATTCATCAAATTAATGACAATATCTATCGTCAGTTAACAGGGAAGTCCTCCATTTTTAATAGTAAAATCATTTTCGTCTCGGATAAAGGCTCAAGAAGGAGTCACTTTGTTAAAGAGCTTTATTCGATGGACTATGATGGAGGTAATAAAAAACAATTAACTTTTCACAAAGGGACAGTGATCGGTCCTGCCCTTTCCTATGATAAAAAGAAGGTTCTTTATAGCTTAATTCGATCAAGCATGCATAAAAGGAATGTTAACCTTTACATGTTGGATTTAGAGACAGGAAAGCATCAAGTCATATCTTCCCGGCGGGGCCTTAATACTGGAGCTGTTTTTTTTCCGGGGGATAAGGAAATTATTTTAACCATGAGCCATGAAGGGAATGCGGAACTTTATAAAATGGAATTGGAGACTAAAAAATTAACTCGTTTAACAAAACATTTCGCTCCAGATGTCGATCCCTCCATTAATGTTCAGGGAAATGTGATAACTTTTTTATCAGGGCGCCCTGGTAAACCGATGATCTATATTATGGACCCCTCTGGAATTGAGCGATCAGTTAAGAGGATTGGTTATGTTGGACAATTTAACGCCACTCCTCGTTTTTCTCCAGATGGCAGAGAGATTGCCTTCTCTTCATGGATGGATAACCGCTTTGATATTTTTAGAATTGATGCTAATGGGATGAACTTGGTGCGTTTGACTAAGGATTATGGTTCTAATGAAGACCCGACCTATTCAAATGATGGTCAGTTTGTGGCATTCTCGTCGCAAAGAGTCATTAGCCGCCGCAAGGCCGTCAATAAAGTGGTCATAATGGATCGCGATGGCGAAATTTTTGGACCAATTACTGAGGGCTTTGGAAATTGTATAACTCCTAGATGGTCTAAGTAGTTGTTTTTAGCGAAACACTGTCAAAAATATAGTAATCTTGAGTAAATTGGTCTTGTAAATTTTTCAGACACAGTGTATTATTTGTCTAAGTATTACGCAACGCATTAAGTAGCGATGACCTTTAATTTGTGTAGGAGAAAGACAATGACGAATTCAATGGCCAAAAATTTACCAGAAATAAATCGTGTATCGTCCATACTTTTATCAACTCTAGATGAGAGTATTTTTTTTAATGAGTTGGGTAAATTCCTTCACATTCAACTTCAATTAGACCAAACAATTATTCGCTCGGTTCAGCATGGCTTGGATACTCAGATTGTTTCAGAAAATGGAAAAGTTGTAGAGGGCGCTGCCATTCTAGAAAAAGGACGAGGTCCAGCAGGGCATGTGGTTCGCACCAAAAAAGCTTATTTCTCTAATAGTATTGATCGTGACCCTCTTTTTGAAGCTGAGGCGATTGAAGGTATCAGTTCTGAATTATGTATTCCCGTTGTCATTGAAGGAATCGTAATCGCCACCATTCACCTAAGGTCAATTCATGAAAAAAGAGAATTTTCCCGTGAGGATATTAGCTTCGTTGAGAGCATTCTTGATGAATTAAAAAAGCCTTTGACTAATATGAAGATGTATCTCGCAGCAAAACATCTTAATGAATCATTATTAAAGAAAATCGAAAATAAAGAAAAAGAATTAAAGGAAAAGGAAAAGGGGATTACCCTTGGCGCCAATTTTAAAATTGTCGAAAAAGACATTATCGGTAACTCCGCGGCGATGAAACGAGTTCTTCACTTAGCAGACAAAGTCGGCGAGGCAAAAGTCAACGCTCTCCTTCAAGGTGAACGGGGTGTCGGTAAAGAAATGGTTGCTCGGCGAATCCATTGTCGCAGTAATAGAGCTGATGGCGCCTTCTTGTCCGTTGATTGTTCCGCTCTAGGTGAAAGAGAGTTAGAAATAGAACTTTTTGGTTTGGAGTCAGGTGAGTTCAATGGCCGTAAAATTAAGCATGGCCTGATTGAGCTTTGCCACGGTGGTACACTTTTTATTAATAATATTGGAATGATGCCTTTAAGTATTCAATCTAAAGTCCAAATGTTTCTCAAAGAAAAGCTGGCCTTCCGCGTGGGTGGACAAATTCCTTATCGAGCTGATGTGAGAATTTTTGCTGCGACAATTGTGGATTTAGCAGAAAGAGTCAAAGAGGGGACCTTTAGAGAAGACTTGTTCTTTACTCTTAATACCATGTCATTAACTGTTCCTTCGATGAGGGAAAGAAAAGAGGACATCGAGCAATTGTCGAATTATTTTATGAATCACGATAAAGGGCCTGCTCTTCACAAGTCATTGTCTCCTTGCGTTGTTAAAATCTTACTGGATTATTCATGGCCTGGGAATGTACGAGAATTACAAAATGTGATGGAACGTGCTTATATTCTCTCTGATGGTATGATCGTTGAAAAAGAGCATCTCGCCGACAGTGTCACAAGCGGTGAAGTTATTGAAGAAGTGGAAGATCAAAATGCTTACCTTTTCACCGAAATGACCCTCGACGATCTAGAGAAGAAGCATATTTGTATGACTCTTGAGCATTTAAGTGGCAATAAAACTAAAACAGCTAAATTATTGGGGATTACTGTTAAGACTCTTTATAACAAACTTCATAGTTATGGCATGATTGCTCCTAAAGAGCAGTAAGAAAAAGTTTGAATTCCCCAGGAAATAAATTTTCTTGGGGGAAAACTTGAAGTTTTAAACTGATAATTTTAAACTTAACAATACTAAGGAGATATCAATGGCCAAGGAAGAAGTAAGTGCGGAAGTTTCAAAAAGTTTGCGTAACTTTAGAAACACAGATGAAGTCGAAAATTTTTACCGTTTTGTCCATGAATATGGATTACGTAGAGAAGCTAAATTAGTTTTGGATCACCTCTATAATAATCTATTGAGGAAGCCAAAAAGAAGAAAAAAATCAACTAAGCTACAATAATATCAATACCAGGGGTCTAAGGTTGTGGGCCCCTTCTTTTGCTCAAGGATGATGTGAATAATAAGACGAGAATAATCTACGATCCTATTTATGGATTTGTTCCCTTGACCCCTGTTGAATGGGAAATCATTCATACCGCCTTTTATCAGCGATTGCGTTGGATCAATCAATTAGGGTTTTCTTTTTATGTATTTCCTGGTGCAGAGCATTCGCGCTTTGGTCACTCTATTGGAGTGATGAATAATGCCCATGAGATTTTGAAATCTTGTAAGCGAGCGGTGAGCGATGAGGATTTAGTGGATCCTAATTGCATGAGTAAAGAAAAGATCTACCACCAGTCTTTGCGTTTGGGTGCTTTGTTACATGACCTTGGAACTTTTTGTTTTTCTCATACTACAGAGCAGGCTTATATTAAATTTGGTGAAACCACATCACAAAAGGGTGGTAAGGGCCTTAAAGACGACCATGAAAATCTTGGTTCTTTTATCATTAAGAACACTGATTATGTCGGTGGCATAACTCACATTCTTAAAGAGAATGGATACGACCCACAGACTATTTCTGATTTGGTAAAGGGGGTAGACCCCTCTATTTTGGCCAATCAAATTCTTCATAGTGAAATCGATTGTGACCGGATGGATTATCTTTTACGGGATGCCCATTATACAGGGCTTCAGTATGGTGCTTACGATAGAGATTATCTTTTGCATCACTTTAAAGTTATGCGTGTTGGCAATCACGACATTTTAACTGTTAAGCATAATGCCCTTCATTGCGTGGAAGATTTTTTAACCAGTCGATTCGCTTGGTATTCTCAGGTTATTCGTTCTTCACGAGGAGCAAAGTATGATGCTATTGCAGAAAGAGTTTGTCTTTATCTGCTAGAAAAAGGTCATATTTTTAAATATAGCGATTTACTTGATATGATCGTCAATGATCCCGTTAAGTTCTATCAGTTTAACGATGGTTATTTCATGGGGCTCGTGCGTACTTTATTCAGCGAAGGGGATCTCGATAAAGTTCCTAAGATTAAAGAGATGGCACGAACCTTACTCTTTGAAACTGGGGCCGTTGCTGTTATATGCGATGAGTTTAAGCAGCGTTTAATTAATCAAGATGATCATCAAAAGAACTTAAAGTATTTCAAGCGCGCGGCAAATAAAGTCAAGGAGATAGCAGCGGTACTTGAGGAAAAAGGTGGGGAAAAGGACTGGATGATTGAGGATCTTCCCGAGAAGCAGATCATTTTTGTCAAGTCTCATAATTCAATCGTTAAGTCTGGCAAGGAGACGAATGTTCTCCTGGAAAGAGACCCAGTTAAAATCAGCTATGAAAATGGAGATATCAAACTTCTTGCAGAAGTTGAAAACTCAATTATTTCAAGGCTTCACAATACCCAAAATTATATCCCTAATGTTTATTGTTCCCAATCTGCTTACGAAATTCTGGTCGCTGAGGGAGTGGTGGACAATTAATACCGGTATAATTTTCTCGGGCGTAGAATTTTTTGGTATTCTGGCCAACTCGGGATAGAATAGAAGAGGGTTATTTTCATAATCCTTTTAGTAGATTAGGATGATCTACGTGTTTCTTAGGAAGAGGAAGTTCTCATGTTTTTTGGATCAAAAGAGACCACTTATAAAGAAAACAGTACTTTCATTGGCGGGAATCCTCCAATTCTCCATCTGCAAGATATCAATGTGATCTTGGGGAATTCCTTAATTTTAAAGAATATTAATCTTAATATCACTCGTGGCGAAATTGTTTTTATTACAGGCCCTTCTGGTGCTGGAAAAACAACTCTATTGCGCTTAATGGCAGGAGAGTTTGATCACTTCAAAGGTCGCATGCATCATAATTTCACGAAAGATGAATTTATGGGTCGCATTTTCCAAGACCTACGCTTGATAGAGCATTTAAGCATTGAACAGAATTTACAATTTAGTTACGATCCTCAAATCTTTAAAAATAAACGTGAATTTCAAAGAGAATTATTAGAGATTACTAAATTCTTGGGAATTGACCGCCACTTAGATTTAAAAATGAGTAAGGCCAATGGAGGCCTCAAACAATTAGTGGCCTTCACTCGTACTTTATTGTCACGTCCTAGCGTCGTCCTTGCTGACGAGCCTACTTGTTCTTTAGATTTTGATAATGCCAAAAAAGTTTTTGATATTTTAAATTTATATAATGTGAAAAGAGGGCTGACTGTGGTTTGGGCCTCCCATAATAGGGAATTGGTCTCCAAGTTTTCAGGTCGCATCATTCATTTGGATAAAGGAAAATTAGTCTATACGGGGCATGCATGTTTTATTTAAAAAATATGATTTCTACTTGTTTGGCCAAACCCATTATGGGGATGGGCTTTATTGTCACAAGCTTTTTGTTGATAACGAGCACCTTTCTTTTGCCAACCTCACAGGACTATCTTAAAAAAGTGGCAAAAAAGGGTAATGATGGCCCGTTTTTCCACGCCCTTATTTCTTCAAAGGAAAATTTTAGTCGTATCAAGCGTAAAGTAACTTCTTTACCAGGAGTCGAAACGGTGACGATTTTATCGCAGAATGACCTTCAGGCGAAAGTAAAGGGTATTTTGGGTAATCTCGATATGGAAAATGATCTCGCCGGTATTGACCTTAATTTTGTCGGCCTTAAAGTTCTTTTCAAAAATAAATTAAAATTAAAATCACAGACTTTGATTCGTGATTATATAAAGCGTTTAGTAGGTGATCGCAATATTACCTTGGGTGCAACTGTTGCAACAGAGGAAGAGGGGAAAATAGGGCCCCTTCAAATCTTTGAAAAACTCGGATCCTGGAGCTTGTGGGCATTCATTGGTCTACTTTTTTTATTGTGGCTCTCTTTTACTTGGTTTTTTTGCTCTAAGCTTAATGAGTTTAGTTATTTAATTGAGACCTATCAGCGTAAAACAAAAGTGGCGGTCAAATCATACCTGGGCTTTATCTTAACGATGGCCCTACCGACAATCGCCCTGATCTTCTTTTTACCGCAAAGCTCATGGATCCCTATGATTGCCTTAGCTATTATGATGATAATCGGGCTCCTTATATTGAAAAAAAGCCATCGTTGGTCAAGTGAATGTTAATTAAATTATGTCTTATCCTTTTACCCTTACAATTATGGGCCGCGATCCCAGGTGATCCTAGTGGCAACAAGATACCATTACTTCAACAATTAAAGCAGGAAAAGCGCAAAATAATCTCTATGGCCCGGCAAATTGAGCAGTTGGAGGCCAGTCTTAATGATAAGAATAAGAAATACCTATCACTCCTGGATAAAAAAAGAGTTATTGCTATTGAGCTTGATCAATTAGAAGTAGGTCTACGCTTATCTCGTGTGGATTTACAAAAACAACGCAAAAGATTACAGACGCAAATTGGCCAATACTTGGTGAATAGTTTTCATGGCAATAAAGACGCGGCATTGATCTTGGGAGAGCGAATTTTATTACAAGGACTTAAGCAAAAGCTCAAGGAAGTGAATAAGGGCCTAAGGAAAGTGCGGAACCTCGAGAAGAGTTTAAAAGTTTCAAAGGGACGTTTAGCTGACTATCTGCAGTTTGAACGGGAAATCCTGAGCACCTTAAGCGATTTGGAGCAGGCAAAAAAGAAAAACGCTCTTGAATATTTAAAATCTGTAGAAAAAAGGGATAAGCTTAATTCTAAATTAGCGCGTAAGAAAATCAAGCGCAGCTCACGCAAGAAGTATTTAGGGAAACGATTTTTAGCTCCTATTCGAGTTAATAATAGTGTGGAATACGGGAAGAAAGGGGTTAGTTTTCTTTTTACCGGTAAACGTAAAATATACGCTCCTGACTCTGGTAAAGTCGTCTATCAAGGAAGCTTGGCCAATTACGGAAATGTCTTAATGATTGACCATGGGAGTGAAATGCGTTCGGTAATCCTTGGAGGGTTTGGCCCTTCGGTTAAAAAGGGGAGTCATGTTCGTCGCGGTCAAATTTTAGGACT
>JBFGZE010000047.1:0-24350 GCA_041586955.1 Bacteriovoracaceae bacterium | reverse complement strand
TGGGCAATTAGTGCCATCTGATAAGCAAACATCAGTCCCATTGACGGAGAGCCCTGTCCCGGAAATGATGACATCATTGGAAAAAGTAACATTATTGTTTGCGGTGTTGGTGGTGATGGCACCAGATGGTTCCCAATTGCCACTACCGGTTTTAAAGATTAGCATTTGTCCATCAGTGGGAGCGGAGCTCACTGTATCAACATCGGCGAGATCATTAAATAGGCTAACAGCACCACCGTTTTGTATTCGCTCCCAAGCACCGCTATTATTACAAAAGATCCAATCACCGGCATTCCAGGTGTTAACCCCATCGATATTGGTTGTCCCTGCAACGGAGACAATATAATACTCGCCATTACTATTCCCATCACAATTACCAGAAGCATCGGTTAAAATAGGGTTATTGGCATTAGCATCCCAGGTTCCCAATAAGCTAGCACCATTGAGATTGGTTAATTGCCAATTGACGCCATTAAATTGATAGATGTCACCTGAACTTGCTCCAGCGGTGGAAAGTTTCGCTGCGGTCACGGTGCCATCGGTGACAGAAATATTTATTGGAAAGGTCGCCGCTCCATGAGCATCGGTAATGATTAAATCAAAAAGCCCCTCGGCCAAAACATTAATGGCACTGGTAGCATTGGCGTAAAGGGTATTATTATTGGAAGCGGCATCAATGGTAAATGTTTCGTCAAAAGAGTTGGCACCTGTCACTCGCACATTGGTGACATGGTTGAGATGACTACCTGTAATAATAATTTGGTCATTGGCAATATTGACGTTAGTAACGGCGGCCTTGGGCGCGACTGTACCATTTTTCGCAGATGGCGAGATATTGACCTCAATATTTCCCTTACATCCACTGAAGATAAAGTGACTACAAATAAGGACGGTGTAGATAAAAAGGTGACGCATTCTCATACTTATCCTGTCGGCTAAACCCGATTCTAACTGTAAATATATTTTAACTGTAAATATATTTTAACTGCTATTATTTTCTATTACGTAATTTCAGTTCGTTAGTAGAATTGTGAAAATGAAACTCAATCATTTATGCCCAAAAAATAAGGCAAGAATTATTTAATTAATTACTCTGAACTGTTCCTTGTAAGATTTTAAGGAGTTATAAAATCTTCCTAGTCGCTGGAGAGGGAACGGGTTAAAATATCTTTTTAAACTAAAAGTTGAGGTTTATTCATTGTCAGGACAATCTATTGTCATTCTCTCGCCCTATTTCCCGCCACGTGAATGCGGTCTTTCCAGCTATTCCTATTATTTTGCTCACCAATTATCCCAACAGGGACGCTCGGTTAAAGTATTAACTTCGTCAGAGTTTGAAGGGGAAAGCGATTCAAATATCGAGGTTTGTCCACTTGTCGCAAAGTGGAATGCTTATCATCTTTTTCAAGGGCTCAGTCGCACCTTGGAACCTGACTCTCTTTTACTCGTTCAATATGTACCGCAGATGTACCAACGTATCGGTCTTTGCTTTTATTTACCCTTTGCTCTTTTGTGGTTCCGCTTGATAAAAGGTCACCGTATCCACTTGATGGCACACGAATTGGCCTACCCTTGGCTTCCAGGGGACCCAAAGAGTTGGATATTGCATCTCTTACATCGCTTCATTTTAGCTTTACTGACTCTGGCCGCCGATAATGTCTTTTGTTCCACTGATCGTTATCAAAAAACATTTCAACAATATTTCCCTTGGCGCAAGGCCCATTATTTACCTGTCGGTTCAAATGTTTTGCCTTCCCTTGAGCAATCGCCCTTGCCCGAGGACCTCAAGGAGTGGCGCGACCCTCAAAAAAAACTGGTGGCCTTATTTGGCAGTGCCCATTCCTCTAAACGCATCCCCATGGTTTTATCCTTTCTCAACGATTATGCAATCAGCGATCAAAGCATTCAAATTCTCTATATTGGTCTAAGCGGTGAAGAAGTGGAGAAGGCCTCAGGCCTGCAATTGGGGTCCTCTATATTTAAGGCCGTGGGGAAAAAGTCCAATGATCAATTGCCAGATTATTTTTTTCATATGGATTATCTCATTTGTTTTTTTGATGATGGTATGAGCGCTCGTCGTGGCAGTGCTCTTGCCGGTATGGCCTTCGGTACGCCAGTCTTATCAACTGATTCACCTTTTACCGACCCCATACTAAGGGATTGGCCAAATCTTTTTCTTTTAGATGAAAAGCAATTTGCATCGCAGTCCTTGATAGTGTTAAAAGGAGAAAGAGATAACAAACAAAAAGAAATAGGGCGGCAAAAATTTGCAGATTATTTTTCTTGGGAAAAAATAGTCAAGCGCTATCTATATGTGAGTGAACAAAGTTGAAAGAGCTGTCCGTCCTATGAAGTCTATATCACTTCTATTTCTCAGTTGTTTGATCTGGGGCATGGGATTTGTGGCGACCCGGTGGACCTTCGCAGATTACGACGCCATCTGGAGTCATTCCCTGCGTTATGCTTTGGCCGGCCTTATTAGCATCCCTTTTCTGATATGGGGGAAGCCGATTAAAAGTATCAAAAATGCCTTCCTCTGTGCTTTTTTTCTAGGCCTAGGCCTACAATTGCAAACAATTGGCATCGCTCTTACTTCCCTGGCAAAAAGCGGCTTTTTAACCGTTTTTTATGCCATCTTTACACCCATTCTCGCCAAACTCATCTCTCCTAGGACATATCGGAAAAGCTTTTGGTTTCTCCTTGTGATGGCCTTTGTTGGGGTGGCACTTTTATGTGAATTAAAAGTCGAGGGACTTAATGAAGGGGACGCCTATATCCTGGCCTCTGCCTTTGTTTTTTCCATTCATATTTTATTAATTGATCATGTGGCGAAAGAAGAGAACCCACTGGCCTTCAACTTTGGCCAATGCTTTTTTATGGGATTAATGGCCGTGCCGACTGCTATTTATTTCAAAGGTGTGCCCAGCTTAGAGCCTTTATTCCATATCCAGGCGCTTTTTACGATCAGTAGCTTAACGGGCCTTTTATTTTTGGCCATCATGAGTTCTATTATCGCCTTTTCTGTGCAAATCTATGCACAAAAAGGTATTAGCGTACATATTGTCGGATTAGTTTTTCTCTCAGAAGCTGTCTGGTCGGCCTTATTTGGCCGTACATTTTTTAACGAAGAGATTTCTTTAATGGGACTTTGGGGTTGTCTTATTATTCTTATATCAGTGGGCCTTATTCCCTTTGTAACTAATTATGAAAAAGTTTAAGTATTTTATTTTCTACAAACCTTTCGGCGTTCTCAGTCAATTTACTGGGGAAGAAAATCAACGGACGTTGGCAGAGTTTAACCTGCCTAAAGAAATCTATGCGGCCGGGCGTTTGGATAAAGATAGCGAAGGGCTCCTTCTTTTGACCAACGATGGGCCATTGATCCATCGATTATTGGACCCCAAATTTAATAAGGAAAAAACCTATTGGGTGCAAGTCGAGGGGATTCCCACTAAAGAGGCCTTGGCCCAATTAAAAAAGGGCGTCACGATTAAAGGTTATCAGACCTTGCCCTGCCAGGTTCAATTAATCGAAGGGCCTTCTTTGCCAGAGCGTGTCCCCCCAATTCGCGAACGCCAATCGATCCCCACATCGTGGATTGAAATTAAATTGCGAGAAGGTAAAAATCGCCAGGTGCGACGAATGACTGCCAAAGTGGGATTTCCCACCTTAAGACTGGTTCGGGTAGGAATGGGCGCTCTCAAGTTAAATGATTTGGCACCTGGTGAGTACCAGGAAGTGAAGCGAGAAATGATTCTAAGCTTGCGGCCTTGAATGGTATTCACTACTTTTGCCGACTTGCCCTGAACACACTCCATAACTTTCTAAAACATCAAACTTTTTCGTAATGCTCTGATGGTCGATGTGGCCAGCAAAAAACTCTAAATAAAGTTCAACTTTTTGCATGAGTTCATTATTTTTCTCATCTAATGCTTCTACTCGCCAATTCTGGGCGCCTATTTCCTTCCAGGTTTGCCAATACTGTACGGGGGCATGGGCCTTTTCTTTAAAAAGAGTGTTCCGGCATTCAGCGTCGGCCTTAAGGATATGGACCCCTTTGTAAGGGTCAATTAATTGTACTTCATGTTTTTCACAAGGCCTTCCGCAATCGCGGAAAGATTGGCCTTTGCTTAAATAAGCAGCAAATACACAATGCTCCATATGAAACTCAGGCATATATTGATGGAGAGTGATCTCTACCCGAGAAGGATCAATTGCTTTTAATAAATCATCAATTTGAGTATGGTTAAGGTCATAACTAAGGCATAACTTATCAAGACCCTTTTCTAAAAGATAATTAACGCTTAAATGGTTGGTCGCATTAAGGCCAAAATCACCCCATAGGGTAAATTCAGTTTTCCTAAAATATTGGAGGGCTCCAAGGTTTCGCACCAAAACGGCATCGGGGGCAAGGCGCTCAATTAACTTAAAATGGTGTAGTTCACCTGGCTTTAAAATTCTCGTTGTGGCTATGGCAACCTTTAAACCCAGAGCACGGACGGCGGTTATTGCCTCCTTATAGTCCTTGCCAAATTCAAAATCTAAGCTGACTAATACAATTGGGGAGAGGTCAATCCCCTTGGCCTTTAATTGTGCCAAGACCTGAATTTGGCGAGCATGTCGTAATAATAAATGGAGTTTTTGTTGACCGTCGCTTTCATTTTTCGGATGAGGTGTTAATAAGTGATTAACGGTATTGATCTCTTGAGGTTCTCTCGCCATTCGCAGATCGTTAAAATCTTGAATCATTTGTTGGCGTATTTTTTTTAAATCGCGGGCAGGTAGATAGGGTTTATCATTTAATGAAATATTCAGTGTGTGCAATTGGTAAACGCTACCACCGAGCTTATTAAATTCTTTTTTTATATCCTCTTCTGTCGTCGCTCTTTGAGTGGCAGGCACAATATTTTGATCACCCAGGTATTGGAGTGTGTGGCCTTGCTGATCTTTTAATTCGATGAAAAGAGGAGTATTGCTACGGGCCGTAATACTCCAAGTTATAGGGATCCGGCGTTGTTTATTTTTGTCGATAACCTGGGCCTTTTGAAGTTTATCAACCATCGGATCATCAGTGATGAAAAGGTAGTCTCCAACTTTCGTTTGGGGTCTATCCTTTTGAGAAAAAGTAATCGTATAAGTACTAGGAGATAATATTTTAATATCGTAAATTCGTGCGCCCCATTCTTTCGCCTGAGTTTTTGCACACATGACACCCATTCCCTTTTGGGGAGGGGTATCGAGATGCCATTCGACTTGAATGTGATTTTTATGAACCGAGCGTATGACACCGGCCTTTTCCCCTCTGTGGTGGGAGAAGTCGCCTTGTACCAATTTTTGGTGATTAACTCCTTCAAGCCAACCATTATAGAATCCGCGTGAGTAAGAACGTTTGAGTCCATGAGTCAGGTCACCACTGTATTGCTCCGGGCGATGAATTTTGGTGGCATAGGCCTGGGCGGCGGTACCAATATAAGTCGCATCTTTGAGACGACCTTCTATTTTGAAGGAGTTGACATTGAGGGCCTGCAAGGCCTCAACTTGGTCGATACCTAGAAGATCCTGGGGCGACACCATATAGGGACCTTTATCGCCTTGATATGGGTTTTGATCAATTATTAACTCATAGGGCAATCGGCATGATTGAGCACATTGGCCGCGATTGGCGGAGCGTCCACCCATTGACTCGCTGGTAAAGCATTGGCCAGAATAAGCGACACAAAGGGCGCCGTGAACAAAAACCTCAAGTTCAGATTGATTATGCTCGCGAATGATTTTAATTTCTTCAAGAGAGTTTTCTCGTCCCAATACATAACGTTTAATATTAAGGTCTGCCAATAAATCCATCGCAAAATGGTGCGTGACAGTCATTTGGGTCGAGGCATGAACGGGAATACCAGGGGCCATATTTTGTAAAAGTCGCGCCAGCCCAAGATCTTGAACAATAAAAGCATCCGGAGATAATTCACTGGCCTTTTTAATGAGGACTTCGACTTTTGGCCATTCATTTTGAAAAACCACAATATTAAAGGCGAGAAATACCTTAACGCCATATAGGTGAGCGATATTAATAATTTCTTTTACCTGCATAAAGCTTAAATCTTTTGCGCGCCCACGGGCATTAAAGCCGGGCATGCCCAGGTACATAGCATCTGCGCCACCATGAATGGCGGCGAGAGCGGTTTGCATATCATTGATGGGGGCGAGAACTTCAGGAGTCATAATCTTGGTGCCTTCTATTTCCAAAATGATTCTGGATTTAAATCGAGGGTTATTCGGCCTGTTGAAATACCTTTTGATAATATGGCATAGGCCTTGGCAATATTATGGGTGATTTTTTCTAAATCATCATCCTGAAAATGAAGATCATTTTTGAGCCATTGTTTAAATTCTATAGTTTGCGATAAGGTTTTCGTTCTTTTTAGATTTAAAAATGTCTCTTGGGAAAAATGTTGAAGTTTTTCTAAGGCCTTATGATTTTGCACATCATTGGCGAAACGCAGTCCACAATCATTATCTTTGAGCAACATGCGCTTAACGACCACGGCGCCTCGCTCTTTCATTGTTTTGGCGTTTTTGGCCTGGTATTTTTGGCGTTTCAATTTCCCATCTTTTTGGTAATAGAAATATTTTTTATAATGAATATTTCCGTAACGATCATGCTGAGACATGATAAAGTCGATTAAAAGCATATCTGAAAAATCTTTGAGTAGGAAAATATTCTCTAAATTTGATTTATTCTGGGAAAAAGTTCTGGTAATGGCCTTTTTCCTCTTAAGAATCTTCATCCATTTGGATTGAAGGTATTTTTTCGAACCACCATTATGAAAACTGTTTAACGAAGCTTCGCCGCGGGGATTTTCCATCAGCGCACCATAGGAATAATTGCCGTCACTTGTCATTAATTTTTTGGCGGATGAAGAAGATGGCCCGGCGTTTAATTTTTTCTGGAGTGTGATCCAATTCTTTTTTATCCAGCCCTTTTGCTTGCTGCTATAGCGGACGCCTTTTTGTGCAAAGTCTTGATGAGCTTTGATGTCCATCGTCCGGTAAACGGCGATGGGAACATTTCCAATATTGAGGAGTCGAGAGAAATGAAAATAGGCCATCATAGCAGGAGAATATCCACAACTGGTGCTAACTTTATATTTGGCCAATTTCTTGGCCGGCCTTCTTGGACTGTGGCAAAAGGAGTTTTCAAATATACTTTTGCTGGGGCCATCGATTAAAGCATAGAGTTCAATTCCAGGATTGGTGTTGACTAATTTTGGGCAGACTCCAGTTCTGACATTGTCCTTTTTGAATTGATAATAATTATCAGGATTATAAAAATCGATGGCACATAATTTTTTGGCCTTTTTAATATCGTCCTTTTTGTACTTAATGGTTTCAAAAGTTGAAAGTTGACAAATTTCACCTCGATCCTTTTCCACTAAAAGAGCAGCAGAACTGGATGTAATAATAGCAAAAGAAAGTATTAACTTTAGCCCTTTTTTAGTCACGATTTTCTCCTTAATTCGAATACTTACCATTTATGGCCGGTTCGTCGCAACCTTTCCTTTGACCATCTATAAAAATTATCTTGAGGGTACCTTTTGCCCCATTCCATCGGGTCTTCAGCGATTTTATAATGAGTTTATACCTCATATATGGTCAGGGGGCCTTTCTGTGCTTAAACAATTTATTTTATTGGGACTTTTAATTGGAATCGTGGCGAGAATTGACGCCGCACCTTCTCGCATCCGCCTTATTTGGCGTGGTGATACCGCTACCACAGCTACCATTGGTTGGGATGCTGGCGCCAGTTCAAATAATTCAGATATCGTGTATTTTGATACTGTCGATCATGGCATAGATATTAGCAAATACCGTTTTAAGCAAAAGGCACAAACGCATCATCTCTATAAAGGGATGAATAATGCCTTTTCCCGTCTTACTGGTCTTAGGCCCAGTACTCAATACTTTATCGTGATCGCTGGCGCCCGAGGTCATTCACCCCGCTATTGGTTTAAAACATCGCATAATGATTCGAAAACGCCAATGACGATTATTGCGGGCGGGGATTCTCGTAATAACCGTACACCTCGGCGAAATGGCAATCTCATTGTTCGCCAATTGCGCCCCGATGCCGTTATTTTTGCCGGAGATATGACTGGTAGTGGCACTAATTCTCAATGGAAAAGGTGGTTTAATGATTGGCAATTAACGATTGCTAAAGATGGCCAATTATTCCCCATTATCACTGCCCGTGGCAATCACGAGTCGCGCAATACTGATCTGGAGTATTTATTTGATACTACCCCTGGCGTCTATTATTCCACTCAGCTGGGCGGTGACCTTGTCAATGTTTTTGCTTTGAATACAGAGAGTTCTATTTCTGGCAATCAAACCAATTGGCTTAATAAAGAATTGCAAAAGTCGGATCGTTTTAAACATCGGATGGCCTTTTATCACAAGCCCATGAGGCCTCATACGAGAGGAAAAAGTGAAGGGAGTCGGCAATATAAACATTGGGCGCCTTTATTTTATCAGCACCAAGTTCGTTTGGTGATGGAGAGTGATGCCCATACCGTTAAAACCACTTATCCAGTGAGACCAAGTTATGACTCCGGCCATGATGAAGGTTTTATTCGTGATGATAAAAAAGGCATGGTCTTTGTCGGCGAAGGTTGTTGGGGTGCCCCTTTAAGATCGAATAATGATGACAAGAAATGGACTCGTGCTTCTGGCAAGTTTAATCAGGTTAAATGGATTCATGTGTTTGAAGACCGGATTGAAGTGCGCACTGTGAAAACGCACAATGCCGAAAGTGTAGGGAGTGTGGATAAAGATGATCGCTTTAAGGCGCCAAATAAATTAACACTGTGGCGACCTCAAAGCGGTGCCGTTGTGACGATTGGTACACCAAAACCAGAAATGAAAATTAAGATTAAAACGGATAGTGGGCTTGCTCATTTTAAAGAATTGGTTCCTGTTTCCATTAAGGTTGAGGTAGAAAATCCTCCATCAGAAAATAGTGATGTGGTTTTGTTTGTTGATGGCGTTGAGTATGCAAGAACTGCTACTCAACCCTATCGCTTTACTTTTGATCCAAAAGACTTTGGCCTTTACGAGTTAAAGGTTAAGATGCATGAAAAGGCCTCTCGTGTGTTGAAATTGAGCTTCGGTCATTTACCGCAGCGATCCTTGGCCACTATTAAAGATGGGATTGATGATGTGGAGTTTCGCCGTAGCGGTCGACTTTATACTAATAGTAGCGATTTAGAAATTGTGAGTGATGGTGATTCCTCAGGGAGAAATCAGATCATTGGGGTGCGCTTTAGAGGACTATCAATTCCAAAAAATGCTCAAATTATTAACGCAGAGATTGTCTTTACCGCCAAAGGTAGCTCTTCTGGAATTGGCCAGACGGTGATTGAAGGTCTTACCGTAGCTGATAATAAGATTTTCAATAGTGGTAAATCATTAAAAGAGAGAAACTCTTATGACGAAACGATTTCCTGGACGATGAGCTCTTGGAAAAAAGGAGGTGTTTATTCGACACCAGGCCTAAAACCTTTGGTTCAAGCGATGGTAGAGGATAAGCTTTATAAAAATAATTCTGCCTTGGCCTTTAGAATTAAAGGGGCCGGAACACGTCGTGCCTATTCTTATGAAGGTTCTCCTGCACATGCTCCTAAGATCATTGTCGATTATTTAGCCCCTGAGGAAATTATTGATGAACCGAATCCTATTGGGCGGGAACCAGCTGAAGACGATGCGCCTCTCTCTCAAATGGTCTTGGCGAGAATTCAAAGTAGCGATGATGATGCCGAAATGTCCAAACGGGGAAATATGTACTTTTCATCGAGTGATCTAGAATTAGTTGATGATAAAGGCGGTAATGGACGGGATCAAAAAGTTGGTTTGGTTTTTCGTAATTTAGAAATTCCTCAAGGCGCGCATATTGAACAGGCATATATCCAATTTACGGCGAAAGGAGATTCAGATGGAGAAGCAATGCTCGACATCCATTATGGAGGCTTTCGTGATCTTCGTAGTAGACGTCGCTTTCTTGATGATATCACTCTCTCTGCGGCCGTCGCCGTGTGGCAACCAGGGCCATGGCGCTCCAACGGAGCTGGCAAGGCGCAAAGAACTTCTGATCTCAGTGCATTGGTGACAGAGGCCATTGGTCAGGAAACATGGCCTTCGCATAAAACACTTTCTTTTGTTATCATAGGGAAAGGTTTGAGACGCGCTTACTCGTTTAACGGAGATGCCAAGAAGGCACCGCGTTTGATTATTAAATTTTCTCATTAAGGATTAGTGGGTATGATGAATTGGCTTCTAACTCTCAGTGCCGCACTTATATTTCTTGGGCGTGGTATTCTGTATTATTTTTACGATGCGCCAGTAAGGGCCATTTTGTGGAATGAAGAAGTCATGGGCCCCTTTATTTCCTTTTTTGGCCTTACCTCATGGACAGAGTATGCCATTCACTCCTCAACCGATGCTTTTTGTCAGAAAGCGTCTTTGGCGGTCTCTTTACTTTTTTTACTATCTAGTGTGTTTATTTTATTTCAGAAAAAATGGCACTCTCAAAAAATGATGATCATACCTTTTATCAGTTGGTTGATACTTACGGTTTTTGTTGGACTTAGTTGGCAGAGTAAGGATCTTATGGCGGCCCAGTTAATTGAGCATGGGATTCAAATTTTAGTTCCTTTCTTATGGATGGTGGCCCATTGCCGTCAACTAAAAATGAGTGGTCAGGCCTTAACTGTTTTTTTAAAGGTGGCCACGAGTTTGACCTTTATTGGGCACGGGCTTTATGCTTTAAATATCTATCCAACTCCAGGCCCTTTTATTGATATGGTTATTGAGATTCTAGGGGTCAATGAAAACCAGGCCCGGTTTATTTTAAAAATAATGGGAAGTTTGGACGTTATTTGTTCGATTGGGATTTGGTTTCGTCGTTTTCTTATGCCTAGTCTTATATTTATGATCCCCTGGGGGATGGCGACTAGCTTGGCCCGACCACTTTCTCATCCACAAGTCTTTGAGCAAGTGGATACTTTTTTGCGATGGATGCCAGAATTAATTTTTCGTCTTCCTCATGGCCTTGTTCCTTTGATTATTTGGTATGCAGCTGGACATATTAAGTCAAGAAAACTAGCTGGCAATAAGCTTGTCTCTCATCACGGATAGTGAACTAATTAAGTCGTAATTCGTGGCGTTCAACTTTCTAACAAAAGAAAGTAAGATTTAATTCCTTGTATAAAATTTCTCATCCTGTTACGGGTTTAATTAGGCCTTTTAACAGGGAGTTCGCGATGCAGTTAAGTCTGGTAAAAATTTTTATGGGACTCTTCATCCTAATAGGAGGTCTTCTTCAAGCAGAAGTCTGGAATGATTATAGAGAATGGAACGATGAATGGGAGCGGCGTTACGGGGAGTTTATGAGGTCTTCCGAGGTGAACCGCAATATGTTTGTCGATAAGCATAGTCCATATTATGGTCTAAGGCCCGACTGTGCCGATGCTGCCTACGCTTTTCGCGCGATTTTTGCTAGTCAATATGGCCTCCCTTTTGTGATCAGAAATCCCTCGGGCACTCGCTCAAAATGCCGACGTAATTTTTGGGGGAGACGAAATTGCCGTCGGGTCCGGGATAGAAATGCCTCTCGACTCTTGAGCAATCGCACAACTAAATTTGATCGTTACCATTCGCAAGAAAAAAGACTTTATAAATTCATTCAATATGTCTCTGACCAGGCGGGCACCATTTCATTTAATAAGTATGATTCCTATCCTATTAAAATTGATAAAGTACGGGGAGGGGATCATTTTACTTATCAAATCGAGGCGCGTTTTGGAGAGACCATACGCCATGTTTATAATATTAAAAAGGTCAATCCTAATGGGACCTTTGATGTCATTTTCTCTACTCAGGCGCGTGCTGACAAGGGTCTGCCGATGTTGCGCCGGAGGGAGCGGGAGTTTGTCAATCCGCCCCATGATATTTTTGGTTTTAAACGCTTTCGGCGGCCAGAGAATTTATTAAAACCAATAAGTTCGATTCCCTCTTACCTGGATGCTTCTACAGAACAATATCATCTGGTCAATCGTTTAGGGCCCAAATCCTTTTTTAAGTATGTGCGGGAAAAATTGGCGACCCAGTTAGAAACCCCAGATCTTCTGATCAATCGTCTTTTGCGTAATGCTTGCGAGGAGGGGAGGGCCAGAGTGGAGAACGTTAACCAAGGTTTGCGCGCGGCGAGAGATATTCGCGGTCGTTGTATGAATTATCAAGAATATGATGCCTACTCCACCCCTGCACGGGATAGCGCTCTTAAGAAGACCATAGAGTCAGTTAAAGATGGATATAATGACATTCGGAAAGAAGGGGACTTGAGTGAATTATCTCCCAGGTCGCTAAGATTAGTACGGGCCATATTTTTTAATAGCGCTCATGAAAGAGAGCTGCTCCAATTCTGTCCTATTCACTGGAAGCCAGGGCACTCCATGTCCTTGCGTACTCTTTGGCGTCGTTTACGTCAGCGCCAAATGTCTACGCATCCTAATGATTCGGTGGATGCTCGTTGGGGAGAAGGTTTTTATCGCACGAGGTGCCGCGCTTATTATTAGGCGCGGTGGTACGACGTCTACTCTTTATGGCACTAGAATAACCTCTTAATCTTCATTGAATTGATTTTATTTCTCCTTATAATAGAATAAAATCAAGAGGTTGATGGCCGATTCACTTTTTTGCAAAGAATTCATTAAGAGATATGGCCATCCCTTTTTACAATAGAGAGTAAATAAGGGGTCTTAATGAAGGTTTTTGTATTAATTTCTTATGTCTTTGGACTATTCTTCTGTGTCCGGCCATCAATACAGGCCGAAGAAATTCTCGGAAAAATTATTTTTGTCGCTGGAGATGTTGGTTTCTCCCGTTCGGGTGAAAAACGAAAAATCGGTAAAGGGGACCTCTTGTCTGCTGGTGATATTCTCACTACCGGGCAAAATGGTATTATCATTGTCGCCTATGGTGAGAAGCTAAAAAGCCGTTTTAAATTAACTAAAAATTCTGAATTAAAAATAGAGGCCTTGCTAGAGGGCCATAATAAATGGGGTAGAATTCTCAAACGCTCCTTCTTTTTACGTTTCGGCGGTATGGTCATAGAGTTTCTTAATAAAAACAAAAAAAATCGCTTACTGATTAAAACTCCTTTGGCGCTTATGGGTGTGCGAGGAACTAAGTTTTTTGCCCATCATGAAAAAGGCCGCTCGATCTTGGCCGTTCATAATGGCGTGGTCATGGGGAAGTTAAAAGGGCGGGGAGTGGGCACCCCACTAACTTCTAAAGAAGGACTTGTTTTCCACCCGGATTATAAAGAAAAGGTGCATAACCCCAATTGGTATAAAGAAATTAATTGGGCATTAGATGAGAAAAAGGGAGCGAAAGCTCTTTCTCAAAACAATAAGTTATTACGCGCCTTTAGCTCTATTCGCTATCAAAGTCCTCATAAATTATTAGGTGGTCAATCAATTGCACTTAAGGGTGACGAGAAAAAATTGGAAAAGGGCTGTGAAAAAGGTGACGGCATGGATTGTCAACGCTTAGGCCTAATTCTCCTGCAAAAGACCAATTTTAAAAAGCGTGAGCGTCCGATGAAATTTCTATTAAAAGGCTGTCAATTAAAGGCCAAGGCCGCTTGTGTTTGGGTCGCACGCTTAGATTACGAATATAATAAAAATCAACAATCATTTGATCGCTTGAAAGAATACTGCCATGAAAAAGAAGGTTATGCCTGCATCACTTTATGGGAATTTTATCAAGGGCAAGGCAAAAAGAAGAAGGCCATGGAATACAAAAAGAAGGCCGTTGCCTCTATTCATCAAATGAAAAATTTAGATAAAGGACTTTCAAGCTTTAAAGATAGTTGTGAGTTGGAAAAGTCGGCGGCCTGTTTTAATAGCGGTCTTTTAATGGAAGATATGGGTAAAGAGAAGCAGGCGCAATTATTTTATGAAAAGGCCTGTGATTTGGGAGAGGCCATGGCCTGCTCAAACCTAGGGCTGATTTATCAAAATCGTCATGAGAGGAAAAAGGCACATTCTTTTTATCAAAAGTCATGTCACTTAGACTCGCCAGAGGGTTGTTATAATTTGGCCTGTTCCCATGCTGGGAAAAAGCAGGTGGGACTTAGTTTGAAGTACTTGAATATGGCCAAGTCATTCGGTTTTTCCAATTGGAAGCATCTGGATAAGGATAATGATTTGGCGCCCATTCGTGCGACTAAAGAGTTTAGGGAGTGGCGCCGCAAGCAGGGGCGGGCCGGGAATTAGTATCTTATTTTAATAACTTAAATAGATCTAGGACTAAATTGCTCAAGTTTTGTCCTCGTTATGACGATAGCATTAATGATGAATCGTCCTATGAGGATAGACAAGATGAAAAAGTCTTTTTGTTTAATACTATTTATTTTGCTCCCTTGTCTTTGGCAAGCGATCTGGTCGCTTGAGCCAACCTATTTTAAGGGACGTAAATTAGACATTCCAAGGCGCGAGCATGCGGTCATTATTGGTAATGAAGGCTTCTATCCCCAAGATATTTCACTTTTTGAAGGTGAGTCACTTAAGCTCTATATCACAAATACGACGGACAAACCCGGTTGCTTTTTTTTACCAGAAAAAGAATTATTTTTATCTGTAGATAAAGGTGAAATTGCCGAAGGGCACGTTATTTTTAGCAAACCTGGGCAATACCGTTTTTATTGTCCAACAGGAACCATGTCAGGCCGTATTACAGTTTTAGACCGCGTTACTGAAGAAGAAAGGATTGGTCGTTCACTGGCGTCAGAAGAAGGCACAGTAAAAGTTAAAGTTTGGAGACCAAGGGAAGAATAATGGGTGTATTTAATGATGCGATTAATTCCTTATTAGTTCCGATAAATGAGTTATTGGATGATGAAGGTGTTAGTGAAATTATGATTAATGGCCCGTTTGAAATCTTTGTTGAAAAAAAGGGTCTGGTCTATAAGGTCCCTAATAAATTCGCCTCAGAAGATGCTCTTATGTCTGCTATGCGTGCAATTGCTCAGTCAGTAGGGAGAGTCATTGACTCAGAGAACCCACGTCTTGATGCCCGTCTTTTGGATGGATCACGTATTCATGTGGTTTTACCACCTATGGCCAAAAATGGTATTACGGTCGCCATTCGTAAATTTTCAAAGGAAAAATTAAAATTAACAGACTTGATTAATTATGGATCCCTCTCAGCGCAAGCGGCACGTTTTCTTGATATCTGTATTTATCTGGGAAAAAACCTTATCGTCTCTGGCGGTACAGGCTCAGGTAAGACCACAATGCTCAATGTTTTAGGGAGTCGTATTCCAAAAACACAGCGTCTGATTATTATTGAGGACGCCGCAGAATTACAAGTGACGGCCGAGCATGTCGTTAATTTCGAAACTCGCAAAGAAGATCCTAATCGTGGTATTAAAGAGGTCTCAATTCGCGATCTGGTTATTTCGTCTATGCGTTTGCGACCTGATCGAATTATCGTTGGCGAAGTTCGTGGCGCTGAAGCACTTGATTTGGTGCAAGTTATGAATACTGGGCATGATGGGTCTATGGGGACAGTGCATGCGAATAATCCAGTTGAGGCCTGCACTCGTCTTGAAACCTTATGTTTAATGGGTGACACTAAAATACCTCCTGATGCCATTCGTTTGATGGTGGCGTCGGCGTTACAAGTGATCGTGCAATGTAGTCGCTACCCCGATGGGGGCCGGCGTACCAGTCATATTTCTGAAGTCCTTGGAGTGGATCAAAATGGGCGCTATATTTGCCGCGATATTTTCCGTTGGGTGCAAACGGGGAAAGACCCTGAGACTGGCCATTTAAAGGGTGAGATGGTGGCCTGTAATTATGTCCCCACATTTTTTGAGGATATTATTGTTAATAAGCTACCTTTCCCCAAGTCAGATTTTATTGCGCCAGAATGGTATAATAAAAGTAAAAAGGCCGCCTAATTATTCTTCATCAAAAAGATAGTCATCATCTTCATCATTGTACACCGGGGCACCAAATTGATAAGAGACACCGATACCAAATGTCAGCTTATCTCGATTGTTATAGCGAACTTCTATTCCGGCCTGAAGGTTATCACTCAAATGCTTTTTGAGGCCAATGCCGGTTTCCTTGATCTCTTTTTCAATATAAGAATACTCAACGATGACATCAGTGGTGCCGTTAAGTTTCATAAGCGCACCGAGCGTCACGCCATAATTTGAATTTTGGTATTTCGGATTATTTGAAAAAATAAACCCTTCAATCCAACCCACTAATACGCCATCTGTGGATTCACCAATAAGGCCAATACTTGTGCGTTTTTCATGCCCTGTATCGGTATGGGTATTCCCTAATTGTGCATGGGATAGGGTCATGAGAAATTGATCGGTCAATAATTTAGACATGCGCACAGAAACCCCATCCATTCGACCAATTTCAAAGTCACCGCTTTCCGTTTCAAAAAGTGAGAGTTCAACTTGGTCAAATACGCCAAAGATTCCCTCTTGAAGGTCAACGGTAAAACCAAAAACCTCTTCGATTGATTGATCCAAAGGACTATTTTGAAACAAGGGCATGGCCTCTACGTTTTGGCCAAAAGGAATAGGTTGTTTCCCAACAACAACAGCAACAGGAGCGCCGTTAACTTCCTTGATCTCTATAAAAGCTTCTTTGATAAAGGTACCAAGATTAAAATGCTTGGCAAATCTAATACCTTGTTCCTTAAAGATGTGGTCTAATCTAGTGGTAATGGTGGTGCGAATTTTATTCTGCCAATCCAAAGATAGGCTGACGTAAGAATGATGAAATTGTACTTTACTAGCTGTGCTGTAGCTAAGGTTGGTCTCACCCTCAACTTCGAGATTAAAGTCATTACCCAAAAGTTTTAAATCCTCTTCAAAAGATTGATCTTGGGCCAAGGTGGGGTTAAGTGCTGTCAAAAGCGCTAAGAGGGGGATAATCGCCTTTATATTCACTCAGGACTCCTTAGGTTCTGAAAATGGTCATATTGATCGCCAAATCTTATCAATGAAGCTGGTTGAAAGGAGGACCTTTACCCATAAATTACATACCTGTAAAAAAAACTGACATATTTTTGAGGACTTAGGTGGGGATATAATTGATTAAATTATAAACGATTACACATTTTTCATATTTCAGACTTAAAATGAAAGGTGATTTAAAGGTTACTCCCGTACTTTTGGATACTCTAAGGCCTTATAAGTTACTTGATTCGGTGATTTTAGTCGATATTGCGAGCACCATAATCATTAAACTTCCGGCTAAGTGGTGGGGGATGAATCATTGAGTCGGCATTTAGTTTTTTTTCGAGTTGATCTTTCGTTAGGACACCTGCTTTAATAATTTCCTCGGCGACAGATGTTTTGTTGAATGTGGCATTTTCGATTAATTTTGTTGCTTTGTCATAACCTATAATTGAGTTAATCGCCGTAATGATCATTTTTGACTCTTCCATATTTTTTTTCATTTGGGGAGCGTTGGCGCGCAGCCCTTTAAGACAATATTCATTAAATGATTTCATCGCATCGCTGAGTAAATGGATTGAATGGAGAATATTTTTAATCAAAAGTGGACGAAATGTATTTAATTGCAATCGTCCCTGCATACCCCCTAGAGTGATAGCACTATCATTACCGATCACTTGGCAGCAGACCATTGATAAGGCCTCACATTGAGTTGGATTGACCTTTCCTGGCATAATAGAGCTTCCGGCCTCATTATAGGGCAAAATGATTTCGTTGATACCAGTATTTGGGCCGCTGGATAGAATAATAATATCGTTCGCCATTTTTAAAAGCGAACAGGCGAGGGTTTTGAGCTGGCCACTTAATTCGATAATACTATCGCTGGCGGCAATCCCACAAAAAAGGTTATCCAATTTTTTTAACTCCATGCCATAACTTTCAGAGAGCTTTTTAACAGCAAAGTCAGACACTTCTTTAGGGCAATTCATTCCGGTACCAATGGCCGTGCCTCCTAGAGGGATTAGTTTAAGCCTCTCAAGAGTATCCATGAGTCGTTTTTTGTTTTCCACAATTTGACTTTTAAAGGCACCGAATTCTTGGCCTAGGGACATCGGAACCGCGTCCATGAAGTGAGTGCGGCCCACCTTTATGGTTTGACTATACTTTTCTTCAATCTCTTTGAGCCTCAACTCCATTTGAGTTAATTGTGGCATGAGTTTGTCCAGGACCAGCTTCGTTGCTGATATATTCAAAGCTGTAGGAATAACGTCATTAGACGATTGAGACATATTAACATGGTCATTAGGATGGATTGTTGTAAGGGGGTTTACTTGTTGAGATAATTCAGTGGCAATTGACGCTAAAACCTCATTGGCATTCATATTAATTTGAGTACCACTTCCTGTTTGCCAAATTTTGGTAGGGAATTGGGAAAAGTCATGATTTGCCAATAGGTAATCTGCAGCATTGATAATGGCCTCGGAATTATTATAATCAATCAACCCCAAGCAATGATTGGCCTGTGCCATATATTTTTTAATATTAATCAGGGTAGAAATGAAAATGGGATCAAAAAAATCATTCCCTATATTAAAATACATAAGAGAACGTTCTGTTTCTTTTCCCCAGAATTTGTGGAGATGGGGTTTATTTAAATTTTCGAGTTTAAACTCATAGGTCTCAAAAGGTGCAGGATGGCCACCTTCATTTTCCCATTCTTCAACTTCTCCTGAACTCATCAATAACACCTACCTTATAGAAAGTGGGATTTGCTTCATTGCTTAAGTGAATTATTGAATGATTGGCATTCCTTTTCAGCTTTAGTTCGATCGTATTGATAAACTTCTTGGACTTTATCCGTTAAACGTTCCATATGGCCATGAAGTTCCTCAATATCGGAACTACTGAATTTGTCAAATTTGTTTTTGATTTTACTTTTTAGAACTTTCCATTCTTGCTTCTTTGATGTCATTTTATGCCTCCCCATTTGGTGATTTTAAAATGAGGTTATGGCATATTTAATCTATTTCTTATAAGGGGTAAAACCTATATTACTTATAGAAAAAATCTATTTAGAAAGGGCATCCAGAGACTTCTCTCGTTATTGGGTTATAATTTGTGCAATGTTTATGATTCGAAAATATTGGTATTGAGTGAATGTTTAACTTGGCCTTGTAGAACTTGAACCAAGTAATGAGTTCATCCCATTTCATGGCCATTGGGACTGGCGAGTGAATCGGATAAAATCCTTCCACACTATGTTGAAAGTAATTGAGAATTTCTTGAGTGGGACGATCTTTGTCATTTCTATTTTGGAACCATAATTTATTAAACTCTTGACTGAAGCGCTGGATGACCTTTTTGTAGAGTTGGTTTTGATAAACCACCATATTATCAAATTGCCCTTGTTCGGCCTTTTTGGAAAAATTATAGCTGCCATTTATTAGAACGGGTGCATCGCTATCGCGATCAATTATAATATATTTATGATGATTAAGGTGCCAGAAACGATAGGAGGGTCTTAAAGAGTAAAATTTTATACGAATGGGTATTTCCCGGAGGGGAAATTCCTTTTTCCATTGTGTGGCGAAATAGGGCGTGATTTCCCTCGCTTGCGGAGATAGATTAAACTCTTGGTTATCGGCCATTAGACGTACTTTTATATTCTTGTTGGATGCCACCTGAATCAATGCATCTGCGATTTCCTTTATGAAAAAATGATTGAGATTAAGATCAATACTGACCTGAGCTCTTTGGATTTGACGGATGATTTCATCTCGCACCACCCATGATTGTTTATTTTTGATCTTTAGCTTGAGTTTACTACCCTTAATGGCTTTTGCCATGATTGTTTGATTATAATTTTCAGAACTCGAAAAAAGGATATTGTCTTGTTCTAAGAATTCTTTGTTGAAAGTTCTTATTTCAGAGGTACTATCTCGATAGAGTTCCCCCTTTGCACTCTCCCGCGCGTAATTCCATAGTATTTCAAATTCATTTTGAAATTGTCTTATGAGTGATTGAATTTGGGGCTCTCCTTCGTTTATATGGAAGATAAAATTCTCCGAATATTTATTTTGAGCGCCCATTGAAAAATTAGCGCTAGTATTTAATAAAAAACGGTCATCAATAAGTAGCATTTTTTCATGCATATCTTTGGGGGAGATTTTTATTTTTGCACCCATCTCGTTTAAGATCATGATATTTTCTTTAATTTTTTCTTTTTTTGCCAATTTTGGGTGAAGAACCATTCTCAATTGAATATTTCTTTGCAGTGCATTTTTTAAATGTGGCATTAAAGACGGATGGGACCAGCTATAAAGAGTCATGTCAATTGAGTTTGAGGCGGAATCGATTCGCTCAAAGATGTCTTGGAAGGCAAATTTACCCTCGTCCGGTGAAAAGCGAACATAGGCCTTAGAGAGCGTATCAAGGGATATGAGGGATAAAATAAATAGAAAAAAATAATTCATAATGACCTCGACTTGTATGCTCTAGACGGAAATCATAATTAACGAGGGGATAATTAGAAAATGGATTCTATCTTATATTTATATGATTTCAATTAGGTATTTTTTTGCGATTGATCTATCGCTTTGCATCGGGGGTGACTTGCGCAACTTTGACTCGCGTCACCTTTTTTGCGAGAACTCCAGTAAAATGGAAAATATTAATTAATATATTGATCAATTTCTAGCAAGCAGTCTTTAAGGCGATGAGGACCAACTTCAAGTACTGAGAAAAGAAGTATTCAAAGGTCTTCCAAACCTCAATGCCGGGGGGATTATTTTTAACGATATTTAAAAGAGAGAAATTTATGGTGACAGATCAAAAATCTTTCAAGATCATTGACCTTAAGAATGCAAATATCAAATTAAACGACGAAGGCGTTATTTTTGATATTCTGGACTCAGACGGCATTTTAACAAGGCAAAGGAAGACCTTTTACTTTATTCCTTTTCATATACGGGCAAACCTCCGGTACTCTTTTTCTCGCGACTTCCTCCTGTGTTGGGGCAGTTCAAGCTGCATCCCTGTTAAAGTTCTGAGATCATCCTAGCTCGCAGAGCGAGAATTGGTGTCAATAGAATGTCAATTAGTTGTTAAAAGAAAAAAGCAGTTTTTACGCTGCGCAAATTATGAATCGCCGTAAAATATTTATGGGAATCAAGCTAAAAAATCGCTAGGATAATAATATGACAGATCGAACTAAAATCAATAATCGCGTTTTTTTCACCGCCTTTATTGCTATTATTTTTTTAAATCTCTTCCTCTTTAAGGGGATGTTCCATTCTTTGGCCTTTGCCGGCATTTTGGCGACAGGGTTTTACCCCATCTTTAAAGGTATTCAAAATAAGCTCAAATGGAAAAAAGAAGTTGCCTCCATTTTGACGTGTTTACTTATTTTTTTGATTATTGTCTTACCGGTCATTTATATCATTGTTCAAGTATCCAGAGAGTCAGCGACTTTATTTATTTCTATTAGAACAGCAATCTTCAATGGGGAGGTCCAGGAATTTTTATTTGGTGATGGTGCCTTTGCCAAAATTGTTAAGCAGTTGATTGACCTTTTAGCACTCGATATTTCACCAGATAAAATGACCGCCAAGGCATTAGAGCAGATGCAAAATTACTGGGGGCAGGGTCTTCAGTATATTAATTTATGGATCTCTGATACATTTTCCTTCCTTTTTTCTTTCGTAATCATGGTGATGGCGATTTATGGGTTTTTCATTGAAGGTGAGGCCTTAAAGGATTTTATTTTTAAATTAAGTCCTTTACCTGATGAGCAAGAACAGGTGGTTTTTGATAAGCTTTCCCAAATGAATTTTGTAAGTCTTGTCTGTAATGGGATTGGCGGACTGATTCAAGGCGGGCTCGCGGGGCTGGCCTTTTGGATTGTTGGTATTGAGTCTGTTGTTTTATGGACCACGACAATGACGATTTTGGCCTTTATTCCCTTGGTGGGGATTTCGGTGATTTCCCTTCCGGCCTCAATTTATTTGATCCTAACAGGTGATACGGTTGCAGGAATCTTTCTTCTTATTTTCACCTCGACGGTGGCCCTTTTGGTGGAAAATTGGTTTAAACCGCGCTTTATCGGTAATCGAATTCAGATTAATTCCTTGGTGCTGTTATTTTATATTATTGCCGGTATGAGTGTCTTTGGAATGGCGGGGATATTCTATGGCCCGGTCATTTGTACTGTTTTTCTGGCGATGGTTGACCTTTTTTTTACCTTTTATCTACCGGAGGAATCAAAAAAGGGTTCACTAAAGTAAAAAGGCCCCTGCGTTTAAGCAAGGGCCATCTTTTATTTAAACCTTTTACGATATTATTTTAAGGCGGTAAGGGCCGCTTGATAATTTGGCTCTTCTGTTGTTTCAGTAACTTGTTCAGTATGAAGAATCTTATTATTTTCATCTAAAACAATAATAGCGCGAGAGATAAGGCCTGCCAAAGGGCCATCTACGATCTCTAGGCCCCAATCCTTGGCCAACGTTGTTCTAAAAGTAGAGAGAGTTTCGACTTGATCAATTCCTTCAGCAGCACAAAATCTTTTTTGGGCAAAAGGAAGGTCGGCCGAAATATTAAGAACAACAACATTTGTTAATTCAGAGGCATTTTTGTTGAATGTACGGACACTTGTGGCACAGGTTCCCGTATCAACGCTTGGGAAAAAAGAGAGGATCTTTTTCTTACCGGCCCAAGTTTCAAGAGTCGCCTCTGATAAGTCATTTCTTACAAGAGTGAAGTCTGGGAGCGTTGTGCCAACCGCAGGTAATTCTCCACATGTATTGATGGGATTGCCTTTTAATGTAATTTGAGTCATTTTTTTATCCTTGGTTGAGTGTAATAATTCTTTAGAGAATACGTCCAATTGGCCTAAAGATCCAAGAGAAAAAAATGCTCATTGCATCGTTTGTGACGGCAATGAGCACCATTTTGAAATTAACCTTTGCTGGCCTTAGAAGTGTTTTTATATAGTGAGTGGGAAACTCACTCCAAACATAAGAAATGAAGCTTCAGAATTCGTGCTCCTTTCAACATTATCAATAGAGTATTTTACCTTATCGTAGGAGAGGTTACGATAAGAAATGTTAAGGCCAACCATTGGCAGAATGGAAAAACCAAGGTCGATACCAATCCCGCTACTTCCAGTAAACGTCGCTTTCTCACCTAAGAGTGCGATAGCAGCGGCGGATTGTGATCCTTTTATTTTTGAGGCCTCATATTCTGTGTTAATGTAATAGGTTGCCAATAATCTTACGATTCCTAGTTTTAGCCCGGCAAAAACACCCATTTGGGTAAATTCTAATTCTTCGTAAAAAGAGGTGTTGGCCGATGCTGCCTCACCTGTAATGGATACCATTTCATAGGTGGCCCCAGCTTGAAAGATAGGAAGATCAAAGCCGATACGGCCACCGAGGCCAATTCCGCTATAATCAACCTTATCAGCTTCAGTCGCCCCACCATTACCACCTTTGGCATAACCGGCGAGAGGCTCAATAAGTAGGCCGGCTTTGGCATTTGTTGCCAATACGAGGAAACTGAAAAGAGATAAAATTTTAAAAAGTTTTGTCATGGAAAAATCCCCTTAGATTGCTTTTTCAAGTAGCTTAACTAAATAAATTTTCATAGGAATTTCGATTATTTGAAATAGGGAATTGCTTTCCCTGCTCAATAATCATGTAACGATATTAATGTAGGTAATCTTTGATGGTTTTGAATTAGGTCGCGTGTGGTAATTCAAATATAAATTGGGTATGGGGAGACTTATCATTGAGATAAAGTATACCCTTTTGATTGGTTATGATTTGTAAGCTGGTACTTAGGCCAAGACCTGTTCCGTGTGTATCCTTCTTGGTGGTAAAAAAAGGAGAAAATATTTTGGATTTGATCTCTGGAGGAATACCTTTTCCCGAGTCTGTCACTTTAAAGATAAGATGAGTTTGGTTGGAATCAATGGTTAAGCGAATCCATTTTTTTTCTAAATTGAGGATTGCCTGATATGAATTCATCATTAGATTAAATAAAACTTGTGATAAGAGGGCCCGGTTCCCGCGGACTTCCTGGCCGCGGCCAAGATCTTCGATCATAAGTCCTATATTATTAATTTTAAGCCTTTCGCTGAATAAATTGAGGAGATCATCTAAGAGCGCGCAGGCCTTAAATTGTTGGATATTTTCGCTGTGATTATCTTCATCGCACAATTGCAAAAGAGAGTCGATAATTCGTTTAATGCGAATAACCATAAATTCTATTTTCTTAATATCTTCATCTTCGTTACCACGATAAATAAGCTTAC
>JBFGZE010000046.1:0-24387 GCA_041586955.1 Bacteriovoracaceae bacterium | reverse complement strand
GCCTGATATGAATTCATCATTAGATTAAATAAAACTTGTGATAAGAGGGCCCGGTTCCCGCGGACTTCCTGGCCGCGGCCAAGATCTTCGATCATAAGTCCTATATTATTAATTTTAAGTCTTTCGCTGAATAAATTGAGGAGATCATCTAAGAGCGCGCAGGCCTTAAATTGTTGGATATTTTCGCTATGATTATCTTCATCGCACAATTGCAAAAGAGAGTCGATAATTCGTTTAATGCGAATAACCATAAATTCTATTTTCTTAATATCTTCATCTTCGTTACCACGATAAATAAGCTTACTGGTAATCAATTGAATAACACTCAGAGGGGTATTAATTTCGTGTGCGACACCTGATGAAATATTTTTTATTTCGGATAATTTTGCACTTCGAAGCAATTGGTTCTGATTATTAATCTGTTCACTAATATCCCTAAAAAGAATAACTCGCCCTTGCTCGGGAGTTGAATGATATGAAATTTTGCGTATTAAAAACTCCAAGTGAAGCTCATTATTCTGTGGTGTCAGAAATAGGCCGCGATGGTATATTTCAGGTACAAAAGTGAGGAAGGGATGGGGATGAGAGTTGGCACTGGGGGGTCTTTTTAAAATGAGAATATTCTCTATTTTGCAATTATCGGGGATACCCTGTTTAAGCTTTAAAATGGTTTGCCCACCTGTATTGATAAATTTTACGAGGCCATCATTAGTTAGGAAGCAAAGCCCTTCATCGATCATATCGCTGATTCTATATTTTTCAAGATAGAGTTCATCATCCCGAACTTCTAGAAACTTTTTAAATCCCAATAAGGCCAAGAATACGATTAAACTATTACTAAGGAGTAAAAATTGTTTCATGATGACAATATCATGGGGTCTAAAGTGATCGATTGATTGTTTATTTAGGATGTCGTTCTGACTGAAGTAGAGAGCAACGAAGGGCAGGAGGACTCCAAAGTAAAAGATTTTTAAATTTTTTTGGTGGCCAAAGAAAAAGGGGATAAGCGCCGCTGAATAAAAAAAAGGGATCATTAATTCCTTTGGAGATCCGAGAGATGCCATGAGTGGGGCGACAGAGGCGGTGATGATAAATAAGAAGAGCGATATTTTAAATTGGCGAAAATAAAAAAAGGCATAGGAAGAGAGAAAGGCAATGGCCGCAACAAATTCTACAGTGAAGGAATACCAATATTGACGAAAGAAGAAAAAGATTGAAAGGAGAAAAGTGATGAGGGCCGCGCTAAGGACAACATAATGAAAAGGCCTGGGATTTCTAATATATACATTAGGGGCAAGCATTCTATAGTCATCCTAGAAGATTAGATAAGATTGAAAATAAAAAACCACCTCATATCATGTTTTATGATCACCCTCAATTTTTACGACATTTTTGGCGCCTGGTGGAGTGATCAAGATTAAGAAAAATTAATTTCGCTCGTGAATTTAAAACAGGGCCTTAGATCAAGGACTGTTTAGCTGTTATCTTTTTTTTGATTGCCGTAAAAAATGAACTCTTTGTCGATCGGAATTTGTGCGGCCACGTCTGGAACCTATTATTGGTTCCAGACGAGAGGTATTATTGATCAGCGCATGCCAGGCACTTGGTGCTATAAGGTCGTGCTTTGAGGCGAGCGGGAGAAACATCTTCTCCACACTTTATACAAATCCCATAGGTACCATTAGCAATAAGATGTAAGGCCATTTCTATTTGTTTTAATTCATTCTTTTCTAAATTATCGAGGGCGTCGACAACTTCATGGGATTGAAGCTCCACTGCCTGCTCTGTGGAGTTGGCATCAAGTGGGCCTTTGGCCTGGGTTTTATTTTGTTGAATTTTAGCAATGCGCTCGTATAGATTGGCCCTTTTTGCCAATAGTTCATTTTTTGCAGTTTCTAATAAATGGGATTCCATATTTTCCTCCTGTCTTCTTTTTCAACTAATTAATCAGTCTGATTCAAATCTCTGTCCATTGTCGGTGAAGGCGTTTAGATATTCTATGATAAGCGTGATTCCCGTTTATGATTTAAATCAGTGTTATCTTTTAACATAAAAACCAAAAACTAAGCACATTCGTCGGCAAAAGTCCTTTTTTTTTCTTAAGTCTATGACTGGTCACTTCCTTATATTTTGTTATAATTATAAGTACTTATGTATTTTAAAAGAGGTTTTAGGGATGAAATCGAAAATTGTCTACGCTGAAGATAATGTGGATGTCAGAGAAATATTTGTACTTAAAATTCAAATGATCTCTGATATGGAGATTGTTGAAATGTCTTGTGGTAATGATGCCATTGAGTATATTGATGAAAATCAAGATGAAATTGCTTGCGTCATTAGCGATATGAATATGGATAATGGTTCAGGAAAGGATATTTACCATTTTCTTTATAAAAAAAAGATCCACATCCCCTTTATTCTCATTAGTGGAGAACACACTAGTATTATTAAAGAATTTACCGAATTTAATTCTTATAATTCCTTTAATAAGGTTATCGATAAACCCCCAGGGGAAGGCGAGTTAGAAAAGGCCTTGTCCTTTGTCGATAGTCTTGATGTTCAAAAACTCCATATTATGGATAATTCCTTTATTCCCTTCAGACTTAACCTTCTCACTCATGGAAACATTTCACCAGAGGATATTTACTTAAGAATGGGACCCGATAAATATATCCACCTTTATCGCAAAGGGGATAAGTTGACTAAGGAAGATATTTTAAAATACCGGGATAGAGATGTTCAGTTTGTTTATGTCATGAAAGAAGTCTTTGAGAGTTTTGTACAGAAATATATGGTGGTAATGTCGAATCTTATCAAACAGGAAGAGAAAGGAGTTTCAGGGGAGAAAGTTTCAGTTCATTATAAAGTTCATGAATTAGTTCATAAGCAATTGCTTAATGCTGGTCTCACCCCAGAAGTTATGCAGGTGACAAAGAAAGCGGTTGATGCTTGTATTACAACAATTCAAAATGAACCGCATCTTGCTAAATTAATGTTAAAACTCGTTAATAAAGGCGATTGGCTTTACGAACATAGCCTTATGCTATCCTTTCTTTCCTCTTTGATTCTTGAAAAGCTTGAATGGTCTTCTAAAGATACACTTTATAAAGTGAATATCGCCGCTCTATTTAATGATATCGCCATAAGCGACGGTGCTATGGCCAAGGAATTAGAACTGAAGTTTGCCAACGCCAATCCCGATCTGATAAAGGCAGAGGACTCCCAATATTATGATCATTCAATTGATTCGGCTCAATATATTGAGAATTTCAGGGAAATTCCACCTGACTCTTACTCTATCATCGCTCAAGGCCATGAGAGGCCAGATGGAAGTGGTTTCCCGCGCGGCCTGCAAGGGACTAGAACTTTTCCTCTGGCCTGTGTTGTTAATACCGCTCATGCTTTTTTAAATGAAATGTATAGTAGGGGCTTTTCACAAAAAGCGGCCATTGAGGCGGTCCGTAAAATGGAGGACACATATCATAACGGTCATTATGATAAACCCTTCACGGAATTAAAAAAAATATTTAAAATTGTATAAGTTTAACTAAAATTATTTTTTTTCTGGTTTTTAAGTTAAGAAAACTTGAATATAAATAATTAAATTTAAAGTTATACTTAAGGCTGAAGGGACATATCCCCATTTGAAGTGGAGCAGTACTTTGCGAGGCCTTACGGATGAAATCAAAAATTGTCTATGCAGAAGATAATGTGGACGTCAGAGAAATATTCGTACTTAAAATTCAAACAGTCACAGATCTTGATATTATCCAAATGTCATGCGGCAACGATACCATTGAATATTTAAAAGAAAATCAAGATCAAATTGCTTGTGTCATCAGTGATTTGAATATGGACAATGGTTCTGGAAAAGATATTTACCATTTCCTCTATGAAGAAAGAATGGAAATACCATTTGTCTTGCTCAGCGGGGAAGGGGATTGGATTATTAATGAGTTTCGTGATTTTAAAAAGTTTCACTCCCTCAATAATATAATTGATAAGCCGCCAAGAGAGGGCCAACTTGAAAAAGCATTGGCCTTTCTTGATGATCTCGACACTGCTAAACGCCCTATTATGGATCAGGAATTTATTCCTTTTCATTTAAATTTACTGTGCCACGGTAACTACGCACCAGAAGATATTTTTTTAAAAATGAGGTCTGACCGTCACGTGCATCTCTATCATAAAGGGGCGCCATTGACAGGGCAGGACGTGAAAAAGTTCAAAGAGCGAAATGTTGAATTCGTCTATGTCAAAATAGAAAATGTTGATTCTTTCCTTGCTCACTATATGGAAATTATGTCCCAATTAATTGAAAAGGAGACCAGTGGCGCATCAGGAACCAGTGGCGTATCCGGACAAAGTATTTCTGTTCATTATAAGGTCCATGAATTAATTCATAAGCAATTAATAACGGCCGGTATCACGCCACAAGTTATGGCACTCACCCAAAAAACTGTTGATTCTTGTATTGCCTCTATTCAAAATGAAACTAATCTGGCGCCATTATTAAAAAAATTAATCAATACAGGAGATTGGTTATATGAGCACAGCCTAATGCTCTCTTTTCTCTCTTCTTTAATTCTTGAAAGATTGGAATGGACCTCTAAGGACACTCTACAAAAAGTGACGATTGCGTGCCTATTCCATGATATCGTCCTTAGCGATGGCCAAGTCGCTAAGGAATTAGAACTTAAGTATGACGAGGCGGACAAGGACCTTATTAAGATGGCCAACCCTTGTTATTACCGCCATTGCACTGAGGCCGCTCAATATGTCTCCGAAATTAAAGGAATACCATTAGACGCACATTCAATTATAGCTCAAGGGCATGAACGGCCAGATGGTAGTGGCTTTCCGCAGGGACTTAAAGGGAGGAAAACTTTCCCTTTGGCCTGCGTGGTTAATACCGCACACGCTTTTTTAAATGAAATGTATCGTTTTGGGTTTTCCCAGAAATCTGCGATTGCGGCGGTTAGAAAGATGGAGAGGACTTATCATATTGGTCATTATGATAAGCCGTTTGTAGAATTGAAAAAAATTTTTAAAATATTTTAGTTATTGGGGAAAGCTTAAAGTGAAGCTTGTATGACCATCGATGATATCACACTTGATCGTTCCTTTATGAGTGTTTAAAATTTCTTGCGATAACCAAAGTCCTATTCCGGATCCTGAGTTGCCTTTTGTCGTGTAGAGAGGGGTAAAAATTTTTTCTATTTCATGCTTCTCAATTTTTCCCGAATCGGTAAGTGTAATCATAAGCTCTTTGTCTGTTTTTGTGATAGCGATTTTAATCCATTTTTCGGGAAGTGCTTTGATGGCATCTATGGCGTTAGCAATAAGGTTGACCAGAACTTGTTTGATTTGAATCGCTGAGCAATTGAGAGTGGTTTCCTTAGTCTCGATTTGAAGATTAATATCGATTTTCGATTGGCCAATTTTTAAATCGCTGGCGGTTAAGGCCTCTTGGATCAGCGTGGTGATATCACATGCTTCAATTGTCGCCGCTCCTCCAGATAATAAGGCCTTGGTGGTGTTAATAATAGCAACGGCGTCATGAGTGGCCTTACTTGCTTTTTCAGCAAACTTTTTTGCCATTTGGTCATTCTCTTGTTCTAGGGAAATGAGAATTTGTTCCATCGCCAAAGACACAATAGATAAAGGCCCTTTAAGTTCATGAATAACACTGGCATTGACCAGGCCATTAAGTGCTAAAGCTTTGAGGTTTTTTTCTAATTCTTTTGAATCTATCATAAGCTAATTATATCTTTCACAATCAATAGTTTCTAGTGTGGTCAAAATTTGGCCTAAATATTTGTTGTTGGGAATGGAGCGCCAATGATAGTGGGCAAGCCAGAATTCTCTGCCGCTGAATGCTGCATGCGTTATTTTGTTTTAATATAGGGGTATACGTTTTCTTGAGTCGAATCTTGGATTTATGGTAAAGATACTCAGTTTTTGACTGTCTAAATTCAAGAGAATCCATTGAGAAATTTTGATACTAAAGGTCTTTTTTTGACCGAGAATTAGAGATGGGAGAAATTAAATGGTTAAATTTTTGATATTAATGCCTCTGTGTTTGATGGCAATGTCCATCAATGCCGAGTTTTTAGATTTTCCAAGTGACACCATTGAACTTGAAAAGAAAGTGGAATTTTATACGAAGAGTCTTATTCTCGGTAATAAAAATATTGATGATAACGGCCATGCCTTTTGGTCTTTTAATAAGAAAGAGGATTCTATGGCCCTGACCGACGCTCTTTGGTCCCAGGGTTGGCAAAGTGAAGATCCCCATTTGAGAAAAAAGGTTAAAGATTATTTGGGCACTCTCAATTTGCACTCCTTTTATCCTGCTGACCAAATTCGTTTGTTTTTATTGGGTGAAAATTTAGGCCGGCCTATGGTTCACAATTCAAATCTAGTGAAACGCATTTACCGATTGGCGCGTCGAAATGGCCTCAACCGCCGCGCTATCTTTACGCTATTAAATTATCGAGATCTTTTAGTGCCCCACGGTTTTAAGGAGGTATTTGAGGAAATCACTTATCAATATAAAGATGATTATCAAACCTACCAAGAGGCAACTGCCGTCTTTCGCCCCAAAACAAAGGATGAATTAAAAGATTTGGTGTCCTATGAAAAAGGCGCTAAAGTTTATAAAAATGGCCATTATAGCGATGGGGTGAAGATCTTTATGTTCTGCCGTCGCAAGCGCAATTATCCTTGTCTGATGATGATGAAGGATAGAGATAATCAATTTGTCACTAATGCCTCTGGAGAGTATTGGAGTCAGAATGCTCTTGGTTATGCTCGTAGAAACCGGCGCTTTAACGTGAAAAACGGTAACACCCCATCTGGTATCTTTACTATTGATTCAGTGATGCCCAAGGCCAATAAAAAAAGGGTGTTTGGCAAGTACCGTCGTCTTATTTTGAACTTTGTACGCTCTTCAAATAATGAAAGGCAATTGAAAAAACTTTTACCAGAAAGTGCTCATGATCGTGCTTGGTGGAAAGAATCTGTGATCGCCAGAGATATTGGGCGTAACCTTTTTAGAGTTCATGGGACAGGGCGGAAAAATAGAAGGCCAAGTTCATCGTATTACCCCTTTGTGAAGACATCGGGTTGTGTTGCACAAAAAGAAAACACCTATCAAGGAGTGACTTATCGCGATCAGCGAGAATTACTAGACGAAATGATGGTTTCCTCTGGCCTCATACCAACATTTGATAATGAAAAGCGCCTCAAAGGTATTCTTTATATTATTGATATTGATAATAAAGAGGAAATTGTTCAATTAGAGGAGCTTAAGAACTTACTTGACCTTTAATATTTTTATATCCCATAAGCTAAAGGCCTGGTTTTAATTAAAAACTAGGCCTTTGTTATTTCAGACTAATTTATTTAGATCATCTAAAGACTACCATTCTAGGAAAAATTTTCAATTATTTGAAGTCCTTCGTTTAAATACTGGGGTGCCCCCAAAAACTGCCGATAAATAAATAGGCCAAAACGTTAAAGGAGTCAGGATGACGAAGTTAACTCTTATCTGTTTATTTAGCAGTCTATTATGGATCGCTAGTACCGATGCTAAAATTATTCAAATTTTACACACAAATGATGTTCATTCCCATTTTGAATTCAGCTATGGTGATAAAGATCGTGGTGGCTACGCCCGTCTAAAATCGATGATCGATGCCTATAAAGAAGCGGCGAAAGAGAATGGTATTCCTACCGTAGTGGTTGATGCAGGTGATTTTCTTGAAGGTCATATTTTTTATATGGCCGATAAGGCCCGCCACGCTTTTCAATTGATGGATGATATGGGTTACGATTTGGTGACCATGGGAAATCATGATTACCTCATGGGTGCTCGTTCATTTAATAGTATCTTGATGGAGGGAAACCTTAAAACTCCAATGCTTGCAGCGAATGTTTTGACTAACCCATTATATTGGGGCATTAAGAGAAAAATTCGTCCCTATAAAACACTAAATGTTGATGGGATTCCTATAACCTTTTTAGGTCTGACCACCAATGAACTTTTTTATAAGTGGCGCTATAACGCGGGTAAAATTTTATCACCACTTAAGGTTGGCAGAAAGTATGACCGTAAATTTATAAAGAAAAATCATCCCTATGTCATTGCTCTGACTCATTTAGGTTTAAAAAAGGATAAGAAACTTGTTCGGAAAACCAAGGGGATTGACCTTGTCATTGGTGGGCATTCCCATCATGCTTTACACCGTCCTATTTGGCAAAGGAACCAGCATAATAAAAAAATTGCCATTGTTCAGGCGGGAAGTCATGGCGGCCATTTAGGGAGGCTCCTGTTAGAGCTAAAAGGAGGGGAAGTTAAGATTGTCAATTATGAATTAATCCCTGTTAAGGGTATTGAAAAAGATAATCATATTCACGAAAAGGTCAAAAGTGCACGAGAAGATTTAGAAGATCTCTACGGAAAAGAATACTTAAATGAGGTTGTCGGTCATCTTAATTTTCCAAAAGAAAGGCCCGATTATGAGTGGAATATGTTTGTCACAAATTCCATGGTCGAGGCGGTTAATGCTGACGCCGCCGTTCATGCAGTGCCTATGTCAGGCGTCATGGTGCCAAGTGGTGCTGTCACCCGTTTTGATATTATGAATGGCCATCCTCGCTTTTTTGAGCTCGATGAAACAAATGGTTGGAGTATTTATAAAGCGCGCGTTAATGGCTGGTTATTAAAGTCTATCCTTAAAGTGATCCTTCAATATGAAGTCCCTTTGTCTTTTTCTGGGGTAACATTCAAATGGCGCAAGACACGTAAGGGTTATAAAATTACGCGAATTCGCCTTAATGGAAAAAAGATTAGCCCCTATAAAACCTATACCATGGCCTTTCCTGAGGGAGTGATTCGCGGTGCTCACGGAATTAGCTCCCTGACAAAATTAATCATTCGCCGGGCCAAGAATACAAAAGTCTCTATATTTGATGCGATTGAAAAGAAATTGCGCAGAGAAAAAGATTTTGGGTTCTTGGGCCTAGAAAATATACCGAGTAAAGAAAGGCCTGGCATGTATTTTCCAGGTGTATCTCGTTAAAATTGGCCCTCCTTGAGGGGAGGGCCATAAGGTTTAAACGTTTAATTTAAAGACAGAATTTTTTCTAAGAGGTCTCCAACGGACATTTTATTAAAGGCGTCAGCTGAGAAGGGGTTCTTTGGGAGAGTCGGCAATTCTTTAATACCTTCAAAGAGATTGAGGTTTTTATTGGCACCGACTTCATCCACTTTAGAGATAGGGGTGAAGTGAGGGGCCGTCGCAATAATATCTGGGCGCTCCTTTAAGACGGTTTTAATACCCTTTATAATCTCAATAAAGCGGTCTAACTCTTCTTTACTATAAGACTCTGTTGGCTCAATCATCAGGCCAAATTGCTCAGGAAAGGCAACTGTGGGCGCATGAATACCAAAGTCTAGAAAGAGTTTACCAATTTTTGCAATGGCCTGGCTTTTGGCGGTGCCATTTTCTTGAAGGTGAGTGAAGTCTTCGTCACAAATGGTGAGAATAAATTCGTGCATACGTGGGACATCAATAGCAGCACTAGGCAGGGAGGGGAATTCCTCTTTTAATTTGGCAAATAAATAGCGGGCACTTAAAACGGCGATCGCTGACATTTGCTTCACGCCTTCGGCCCCCAAAGCTTTAATATAGGTATAACAACGGACCTTATGGGCAAAATTACCAAAGTGGCGGTGAAAACTACCAATACTTTTTTCTGGTTTAAATGTGGTGTAACGTCCGTCTTCTTCTTTTTTGACCTGAATTCCTGGAAGGTAGGGGATAAGCTTTTCACTGACGGCAACGATGGCATCACCTGGTCCTCCCCCTCCGTGGGGTATGGTCCACGTTTTATGAAGGTTATTATGAACAGCATCAACACCAAGGGCCGCGAGATCAACCCAGCCAGCAATAGCATTCATATTGGCGCCGTCCATATAGACCAGTCCTCCGACCTCATGAATTTTCTTAGACATTTCATGGAAACGGGTTTCAAAAATTCCAGAGGTGTTGGGATTAGTGACCATGATACCGGCTATACGTTGACCATAAGTATTGACGGCCTCCTCAAACTCAGGCCAGTTGATCTGTCCTTGTTGGTCGGCGCCTATGGTGACGATTCCCATTTTTTGGCCATTTTCAGTTTTTGTTTCGAAACCGGCCATGGTTGCGGTGGCGGGATTGGTACCGTGAGCAGATTTTGGAATAAGAATAATATTTCGAGTCTCGCCTTCTCCTTGGTCTCGGTGATAGGCCTGAAATAATTTAAGACCGACAAGTTCACCTTGGGCACCGGCCACCGGTTGAGTGGTAAGACCGGGGAGACCAGTAATAGCTTTAAACATCTCTTGTGTTTCGTAAAGAATATGTAAACAACCTTGAGCATCTTCTAAGGGAGCTTGGGGGTGAATATCGGTGAAGCCCGGTAAAGAGGCCGCGTAATCATTGATATAAGGGTTGTATTTCATCGTACAGGAGCCAAGAGGATAAATATTATCATCTGGGCTGACATTTAAACCCCCTAATTCGCTATAGAAGGACTTTAATTGCTCGAGTGAAAATTGTGGGATTCCGACAATATCTTGGCGTAAAAAGCGAGGATCTATAGACCGCTTCTCCCAGTGGGAGGGATTTAAAGTAAAGTGTCGTTGAAAAAATTTGGTCAATTGATCAAGGTCTTTGCGTTCTTGTAAATCGGAAAAACTTAGCTTGAGTAATTGGCGATCACCACTAATACGACAGGAGGGGTTAACTCCTAGATGAATGCCCTCTTCACGTGCCATTTCGATTAATTGATTGACGTCCTTATTTATCTCTAAAGTGATTTCATTGTAAAATTGGGCCTGTGGGAAGGCCAATTCAATGCCATCGAATTGGCAAAGGGTTTTGGCCATTTCTTGAGCATGGTGACGAATTTTTTTATTGAGTTCACCTATCCCTTGATCACCCTTTTGCAAAAGAGCAGCACCAGCAATAGTGGCGACAAATGATTGATTCGAGCAGATATTACTGGTCGCTTTTTCTCGCCGAATATGTTGTTCGCGGGTTGATAATACCATGGATAGGCATTCATTACCTTTTTCATCCTGACCTTTTCCGACATATCGGCCCGCGGTAGAGCGAATCCCCAATTTATTTTCGGCATTATAGCGAACACCAAATATGCCAAGTCCTGGCCCACCAAAGTTGGGGCCTAGGCAAATTGGTTGGCCTTCGCCAACGATAATATCAGCACCTTTTTCGCCAAACTGGTTAGGAGGAACGAGACCCTCTTGTCCATTGAAAAGGGGGTTGATGATCGCAATTACTAAAACACCGTATTGATGGGCCAAGTCGGTGAGAGCATGGACATCCTCTAAAAGGCCGAAGGTATTGACCTGAGGAATGATGATGGCACTAAGATCGTCTTTATGAGCGAGGATCATTTCCTCGACCGCTTTGGGGTCGAGAAGCCCCGTACTCTGATTAAGTTTGAGGGCGGTAAGGTTGAGGTCTGTTTCTTTTTCGAGAGTGTGCAGAACTTCTTTATCACCGGGATAAATGCCTTCGCTAATAAGAAAAGTATGCTTTTTCTTTGTCATTCTCTTGGCCGTATTGATCGCTTCAAATAGACAAGTGGAGCGTTCATAGAGACTGGCATTGATTCCTTCAAAGCCTGTGAGCATGCCAATAGTTTGCGAATAAATCCACAATGTGTGGAGAGTTCCCTGAGAACGCTCAGGTTGGTAGGGTGTATAGGCGGTGGTCAAACCACGTATATTACAAACATAGGGGACAATATCGGGGACTTTAAAAGACTGCAGGCCATCGCCAATGAAAGAAGTTGTCGGCCTATTCTTATTGGCGACTTCTTCTACATGTTGAACGAGTTCGGTATAGGAGAGCCCTTCACTCATAGTGCTAGGGGACTTAAACAAAACTTCTGGTGGAAGATGGGCAAATAGATCCTCAAGTTTATTGACACCAATCGTTTCTAGCATCGCTTTAATATCGGCTTCATTTGTTCCAAGATAAAAGGGACGTAATTCCCTTTCCAGTTCCGTGGGGTTATAAGGCAATTGACTGCTCATAGAATTCCTTTTTACAAAAAATATTGACCAGTATTTGTAGCATGAAAGATAAGGGTCTTCTAGTAGAATTGCCCTTGTTGTGCCAAAATCGCCGCCGTTGATGCGTGGCGGCTTTTCGGTTCATCAATAAATTGGTCTAAGATCTTTACTTAATTAGAAGTTGACCCAATAAAAAAAGAAAAATGAATCAATCAAGGCCCCTGGATATTTCTTGTTCTTCCTGCCGTGCTCTATGCTGTCGTTTAGAAGTTCTTCTTATTGATGATTCTGATGATCAAGTGCCTGAGGAACTGACGATAAAAGTAGATGGCATTTATACCGCAATGGCACAAGATGATGACGGTTGGTGTCAGGCGCTCGATCGCACCACTATGCTATGTCGGATTTATGAGCAACGGCCTTATGTTTGCCGTGATTATAAAGTCGGAGATTATGATTGCATGGTGGAAAGAGAAAAACTCAAATGCAATTCTCTTTAATTATATAAAATCATTATTTTTTAGTTTTATGGCCAGGTCTTGCTAAAATTTCTAAGTAAAAAGACTCCTTATTCGCCGCCACAAATTGGTTGATCATGGTATTGATTTCATTGATTTGGATGCTTTTCGCTTCTTGCTCATTATCCCCAAATCGGCAGTCAAAATCCCAAAAATCAATATTATCTGGAACAGTTTTTCTTCGCTCCCTGGCAATGTATTTTTTTATTTCATGTCTAATGGAATCTTGATGGCGTTCGGGGACTTTATTGGGAGCGGTGAGCTTAAATGTTTTTTTCATGAAGACCTATAGTTGTTAATTGAATTGGAGTTTGAACTCTCTACCTTCTACCTGATATTAAGTTAAATGGGAATCATTTCCTTTTGTTATAGAGGCGATGAGTATATACTCAAGATCTTTAAAACTTTAACCCTAGGGGGGTCTTATGATCACTATTTATGGATCACCAAAGTCGAGTGCCGGTCGCTGCTTTTGGTGTTTGGAAGAGGTTGAGGCGAGCTACGAGACCAAGACCATTAATTTTAGAGAGCAGGAGCATAAATCGGCCGAGTTTTTAAAAATTAACCCCAATGGCAAGGTTCCGGCCTTAGTCGATAATGGTTTTGTGATTTGGGAATCAATGGCGATTAATTTTTATTTGGCCGATGCTTATCGACCTATGCTTCTTGGTAAAGATGCTAAGGATCGTGGCCAGGTTCATCAATGGAGTTTTTGGTCGGGTGGCGATTTACAGACACCGATTATCGAAATTTTTATTCAATTAATGTTCGTTCCCGAAGATAAGCGTGATCTTAAAGTGGTTGAGAAGGCCCAAGAAAAATTGCCTGCACTCTTGGATACACTTAATAAGGGATTAGAGAATAGTGAATATTTAGTTGGAGAGGAATTTACTTTGGCCGATTTAAATGTGGCATCAGTGGTTTCTATTTGTCCCGCAATCCAATATGACTTGTCTGAATATGGGAACATCGTCCATTGGCTGGAGCGAATTTCGAGTCGACCTGCCTTTAAGCGGTATCAAGAATTACGGGGCCAATAATTTGGCCTCGGTAGTTTTCATAAAAATGTTCTGGTCAAATAAAAACCCGTAAAGATTTGCCGAATTATAGGGATTGTATCGTAATAGTCGATTAAATGATATCATCATTTTTGTTTAGACCTGTTTGTTGACAGCTGGAGCAAGGATGAAAAAAAATCTATTTTTATTACTCAGTCTTATGATTTCTTTACCTCTCTATGCGGGCAGTAATTTCCAACTCGACGATATCAGTCAGAAAGAAATCGATGATTTGACTGAAGAATTGGCAGCAGACTTCGTCTATACCAATGTAACTAGCGCTAAAGTGACCGGTGATATCATCCCGCTCATCGGTTTTGAGGTGGGGGTTGTTCTAGGAGTGACAGATGCTCCGACTTGGAATAAGTTGATTAAGGAACAGGATCCTAATACTACTATAGACAAGCTTCCTTATGCCAATTTGTACCTTAGTGCCTCCTTTAAACCGCTTAATTTATCTTTTGATCTGGCGATGATACCAGAGCAAAAGAGCGATAATGCTTATATTAAAAATACTGCTGTCGCCGTGAAGTGGACATTTTTAAATGGCCCTCTTCAGCTGGCGGTGAAGACTCATTTTACCTCTAATGAATTGGGTTATACCGATACCATTAATAATTCTTCAACCGCGAACCTTAATATTACCGGCAAAACTTCTTTTGATACGACTATTTATGGAGCTCAGATTTTGGCCGGAGCAGATTTAGTGGTGATAGAGCCCTATATTGGACTGGGGTTTGTTAAATCGAGCACTGACACAAAATTAGAGGCCCTTGGTTCAACTACAATTTTTGATCAAACCGTGACGGCCAATGCCGAAGGTGCTGTTGAATCTTCCCATAGCTCTGTTCAAATTATAGCTGGGGTGGCCCTCGACCTCTTTATTCCAAACTTTGGTGTTGAATATATGTCAGTTCACGGGACAACTAAGATCACTGGTAAATTTGGACTTTCTTTCTAAATCATAGATTAAAAATAGTGAGTGCTCAGATCAAGTGGCATCTCTTTTTTACGTTGGTACAATCTGCCAATATGTTTGTTAAAAATAGACCTATTCTAGCGACCTAAAAGTCGTTTTAATTGAATTCCTTTTGAACAATTGGGTATAATTGCCTCATGACTAAACTCAGATTTAATGAACTAAGTACTTTACCCCGGCATTGCCAAGACTGGGATCCTCGCTTAAGAGCGGCGATCTATGATATGTCAGAATCGGGCGACTTTATGTTTGATGGTGATAAGCTTATTTTTCAAATGGCCAATGGGGGTGAGATGTCCTTTGATTGGCGCCAAGAATTTGAAAAATTTAAGAATTTAGATAAGGCCTTCAAACAGGAGCCCTTAGCGCGAGCCTTAAGTTTTAAGGCAGGAACTAACCCTTCAGTTTTAGATGCCACTCTTGGTGCAGGTAGTGACACCATTAAATTTCTTGTCTTGGGGGCCCAGGTGACCTCCTATGAGAGGCATCCTATTATGTTGGGGCTGGCGCTTGATGCCTTGTGTCGGGCGCGCCAGTGCCCAGTACTGGCCCCTTATCTGAAAAACCTTTTGGCAGTGAATTTTGGGTCTGTTCATCAAGTCAGCAATGGGCCGTTGCCTGAAATCTTTTATTACGATCCCATGTTTCTTCATGCGCGCCAAAAAAATAAGGCCGCCTCTAAAAAGGTAATGGCCAATGCTCATAATTTGGTGGGAGGTGATGAAGACTCTGATAAGGTTTTTAATTGGGCCCTCGAGAAGGCTTTTAAAAGACTCATTATAAAAAGGCCTAATAAGGGTCTCGTCCTTTTAGGGCCTAAACCCACATTTCAGGTTCAGGCCAAATCTTTCCGTTATGATGTGTACTGCCGCTAATTAAGCGGAATGGGCGTGGCCCATATCCGAGCTTTCATTTTTGATATCTTTGGCAATGGCCTTAATCATTCTGCGAACAGCAAGGTGCTCCCATATATTATTAAATTTAAAACGTACCCCTAAACCTTTTTCATGGTTAAAACTATGGTGGGAGGCAATATGGGCATCAATTTTAATGATATGTTCGTTATATTTAAAATCAAGTTGAATCATTGACCCAATTTCAACAAAATCTCTCACATTGAGAAATGCACCTGTTTCTGAAATATTGAGTATTTCACACTCGGCCGTACGCTGGGAAAATAGGGTGGCAAGACAGGGGATATGACAGTGAAAACGTGTCTTTGTTTCCCACCAACGCATTCCCTTGTTAAAGAATGGTTCACGAACACTAGGGAGAAGAAAATAACCGATGATCAATATGTTAATCACTAGTAGGGCCAGTGAAGATAAAAAGGGAATTTGGCTGACGTAGGGCCAATTGAAACTTTGATAAGTTAAATGGCTATAGATGGAATAAACTTGGACACCAACAAAAACCGGATAACTCCACTTCTTAACCCCCATAAGCGCAAGGCCACCGATGGGAAATAGAAGCCAGAATTCAAATAATTCCTTGGGCCCACTTATGGAGAATATATTACTTAAAATAGTGGTGTAGGAAAAAGGGGTCGTCGCCTTGAAATAAAGGATTTTAATTAATGGTTCAATAAAATGTAAAGTTGCAATTGTAATGAATAAGAGGGGTTTCTTTTTCATTGCAGGCCTCCGACGTCTCGGTGAATATTTTTGTCATCGATAGAAGTTATCTTATCTTGCGATTTATTTTTACAATCTAGAAACTCATTAACGGCCTGAGGTATTTCTTGAAAGAAATCTTTTTCTCTAAAATGTAAATGTGTTGGGTATAAATCTTTTGAGCGCGCTGCATTTTGAAAATAACGAGTTAAGCGATAGAGGGGACCAGCAATCCTGTGGGAAAAGACTAGTCCCACAATTGAAAAAGAAAGGCCTAAAAGAATAGAGGCAACAATAAAAACCTTGCCCATATAAGATTTCTGCTCTTGTAATAATAGATAAAATGGATGATTTGCCGGTAAATTGAGGGCCTGGCCTTTTGTGATGAAGTTATGGAAGAAGACCTCGTTGGCCAAGAAAAATATAGAGAGAGACAATAAAAGAATGACGATAGATAAACCGATAAACTTTAATTGAAATTCCGGGTTAATGAGTAGGATACGGCCACGGAAGATGACATTTAGGAATGTCCCTTGTTTTTTCTTTAACCGATTTAACTCATCAGTGTGATCATTCGTTTCTTTCGCACTCATGGGCGACCTCTCCTCTTTATTAATCTTTCTCATATATCACCCTATTTTTTGTTAATTATTCTTGATCAAGAGATTCAAAAATTTGGTCGATTTCCTCTTGGCTATAATTCATTTTTGCCAGACGGCTTTCTAGCTCTTCTACTGAAATGTTTTTAAAATCATTTAATTCTCTTTCTTGGAGCTGACGATACTCGTCTTCAGTTTGTCCCTGATAACCACCATTCGAATTGTGAGAAGAGACCCCCCGGCCGCCATCCCAACTGTTCATTTGATTCATACCTTTTTTGATGAGTTCTTTTTCTTTTGGTGATTGACCTTGCTGAGCGAGAGAGGCAGGAATTTCCATATATTTCTCGACTTCATTAATACGGTCATAATCGCGCGATTTTAGCGCTAAAATATACTCCTCCAGGGCCGGAGATGTCATTTTACTATAATATATATCTATTTCCTCATTGGAAAAGCCTAAGTCACTGGGGACTTGAGCATGGTAAATCTCTTCAAAGCTAAAATCTTCTCGATAAATGAGAGTTAGAATGAAACGAACATCCCAATTATTGATTAAAGTCAGTTCTTGATTCATATCCATTTTTAACCTGCGAATGGCCCCTTGGATAGCTTCCATTTCACTTAAATTATTTGAGGAACTCATTAGTTCCTCTTTAAAGCTTGTTTCACTTCTCTCTAGTTCTAATGCTAGAGACTTTGCGAGTAACTCCTCTTTGCTCTCTGTTTTTGTTGGGTAAACTGCGCTAAGATCATTTAATTGTTTTCTAATTTGTTCTGGCCTTTGATCAAAAAGAGAAGCCGTCTTTCTTTCTTCTCCAGAACTCTCCTTAATAGATTCTACATTTTGGTCATTCACTACCATTGGCTTATAGTCATATAAGCTGGAGTTATCAGAAAATCGAATGGCCAATCCTACGATAAAGGCCAAAAAGGTGAGGCTGGCCAAAACTTTCATTGAGTTCTCACTTCCGCATTTTTCTTAGGTTTTATGCCTTTGACGTACGTGCAACTTGAAAGAATAAATGTGGATAAAATATTGGTCTGCATACCTATTATATCGGTATCTATTGAGATTTATTTTAAAATTTTTTTTAGGGTGACAAAAGTAGCATATCTTGAGTAAAAAAGGCGGTTTAAGGTCTTGGATTAGGAGTGCCGAGCTTTTTGAGAAAACCCTGAAAAATGCCTCAAATTAGAGGCATATTATGTTTTTCGCTTAGAAATCACCAAAATCGCCTCTGTGATGATCCAAAATTGGACGATAAAAAGAATGGCCCCTAAAGAAACGAGAAACCAATTTTGTGAGTTGGCAAAAAGAGAAATATTTAAAATGAGTCCGACCGCTGTAATTATTAACAGAAATACTGCGGGGATGAGGTAGGGATATGCATTTTTGCGATTTCTGATGAGGTACACACTAATAAGGATCAATGTAAGCCCTGCAAGCATTTGATTGGTGGCGCCAAACAATGGCCAAAGGTAGAGTCCGCCTTTGCCCCCTTCTTGGGTAAGCATAAGAATAAAAGCAGAGCCAACTGCAATTGCACCAGAGGTATAACGATTATTTAATTGGGGGACTTTGAGGGTTTCTCCAAATTCACCAATGATATAGCGTTGGATCCGACAAGCGGTATCTAAGGTTGTTGCGGCAAAGGATATAATCAAAACAGCAATAATAGTTTGCGAAATTTCTTCCGGAATGCCAAGGCCACCAATAAAATGAGATGAGCCCACCACAAAGGCCGAAATTTTTGCGCTAAGCCCATTGGCATGATTCCAATTAGCATAATGAGAGTGCCATGCGGTTGATGATTGAAAGCCGGCGGTGACGGCCAGAGTTGCTAATAACGCTAAAAGACCTTCTCCTAGCATTCCCCCGTAGGCAATGGGTTTAGCGTCTCGCCATTTCGACACTTGTTTGCTGGTTGTACCGCCAGCGACTAATCCATGGAAACCGGAAATGGCACCACAGGCAATAGTGATAAAAAGATAGGGGAAAATCGGAGGCGCACCTACGGGTTCTAAGTTGATCGCAGGTGCGACCATTGGAGGATGGGTAATGATAAGGCCTAATATCATAAGGCCTAGGCCTAAAAATAATTGATGAGAATTTATATAATCTCGTGGTTGTAAAAGAATCCACACCGGTAAGACTGAGGCAATATAGGAGTAGATCATGAGAAAAGTGACCCAGCCGATTAATTCATATTCTCCAAAAAATGGGGCGAGTGAAATGGGATACCTTGTGCCTAGCCAAATCATGACCAAAAGCATGGCCTGTGCAAAAAGACTGGGGATCGTGAGGCTTCCTTTCTTTTTATTGATAAAATAACCCATTGCTAGCGCAATCAAAATTTCGAAATTAACTGGGATGACCGCGGAGGGGAATTGGATAAAAAGGTTAGCAATGACTAACGCAAAGACGGCGATCACCATCCATACGAGAAAAAAGATAACAAGGAGAAAAAGGTTACGTACCCTTTTTCCTAGGATTTTTTCGCCAACTGAGGCCATGGATTGACCTTTAAATTTCATGGATAAAACTAAGGCGCCAAAATCGTGACAGGCACCCATGAAGATAACACCAAAGATGACCCATAAAAAAGCGGGGAGCCAGCCCCAGATCGCAGCGACGGCCGGGCCTACGATGGGAGCAGCACCAGCAATGGAGCTGAAATGATGCCCGAGGAGAACATGTTTTTTCGAGGGGGTATAGTCGACCCCATCTTCTAATTCTTGTGCCGGTGTCGCCGCAGAGTTGGCGTCGAGACGATGGAGAGCAAAAATTTTGCGGGCCAAATAGGTCCCATAAAAGCGGTAGGCCACCATAAAGAGGGCCAGCCCGACTACTGCTAAAACTGCCGAATTCATTCAATAATCTCCTCGATAAGGAAATATTAGGGCAAAGCGCCTAGATTTGCCTAGGTCTTTCTTTAGGTTATCCATGGTGTCCGGCGTTAAAAGTGGACTTGAGCTCTTTACCTATAAAGCTATTCGTGTCATAACCTGCTCATATTACCAATCATCTTGAAGGCCTGATGAGTAAACGTCGAGTTAAAGTTTCTAAGCGCTGCCCGCAATGCTGGGTGAATGAGAATTATTGTTTTTGCGCTAAAATAAAAGTTTTTTCTAATCAAACACCTCTTCTCATTTTAAGGCACCATAGAGAGGCCTTTTTAACCTCTAATACCGCTCATCTCGCTAATATGACCTTGGACAATGTCGAAATACAAACGCGTGGCGGATGGAACCCGAGGCCTATTATATTGCCTCCTGGCCATCGTCCTCTTTATCTCTTTCCTCACGCTGATGCTATTACCTTAACTAAGGAATGGTTACAGACTGAAAAACAAAAGTCACCAGAACCTTTTGCCTTGGTGGTTCCTGATGGTACTTGGCGTCAGGCACGGCGTATGATTAATAGGGAAGAAGCGCTTGAGGGGATACAATGTGTGCAATTTTCTGGCGTTTGGCAAAGTCGTTATCATTTGCGCCGGAATTCAAGGGAAAATGGGCTTTGTACGTTTGAGGCCATCTCCCATGCATTGGATATTTTAGAAGATAATTTTGATGGTGTTGGCCATCGTGAGCAATTGGATACTATGGTCTATGCCCATCTCCACGCCCGAAACTATATTTGCCCGTGGGGTTAATTTTCGCTTTTAGAAATGATTTCATTTCTTTGATATGATTTATTTTATAAACCACCTCTTGATGGCCAGAGGCCTTGGCATCTTCATAGCAATTACGATCACTATTCCAGACATGATCATCTGCACCAAAGGTTAAAAGACCTTCTACTTTTAAGGTGCGGGCGTTGAATACTGGACTCCCACTATTCCCAGCGAAAGTATCAAGGTTCGTTTTAAAATGGTCACCATAAGTATGATAAGCACGGCCGTTAGTAAATAATTTTAAGGGAACACCCATAGGAGACCCAATGGCAAATACGGGGGTACGTTTTTTTACACGAAAAGTTTTACTTTTACGCCGTCTTAATGGGGCCCTATTTGTGACATCGCGCTTGAGAATAATCAAGGCATAATCTTTTTCTGAGTCCTCTTCATTAATAGTTTTATAAATGCGTTGGCATTGATAAACATTTTTTTTATTTATCGCTTCATCACCAGCATTATAATCAAAAACCCATCTATATTGGTCGCAATCACTTTCCATTTCCATGCAATGACCAGCTGTTACCAAATGATGAGGCCCGACAAGAAAGGCCGTACATTCGCCCATCGCAGGTTGTTGGGCGAATCGTTGATCGTGACAAATTCGTCCTCGTCGCTCGAGCGTCAGGTTGGGGTTGATATAATAATGAGAGGGGTCTTTTTCTACGAGGCGAACCGAGCGCATTTTAACGGCGACGGATTTACCCAAATGGCGAAAAATACTTGGCGATTGGTTGAGGTCCTGACGGTCATCGTTTCGGTAAATGGCCTCGGGTGAAGCGCTAGGAAAGAAAGCATTGAGATGGCCTATGGCCACAAAGAAACTCATTATTATCAATAGTATTTTTCCCATAAGGAGTTATATTCTCAATTGTGACGCATTGCAATTCAATTTGAAAAAAAGATGGCCCCTATGGAGTGGAGTAGAGTTTATATAATGTAATTCTAGCTGGTTGTAGTTTGTGCCAGATAATCTTTTTTAAAAATAGGACAAGTGAAACATCAAATAATCATTCACTACAATAATTCATCCCTTAAAAATAACTTGGTAATAGAGATTATTATGACTGAGTTTTTTATTATTCAAAATAAATAAATTAATGGCCGAATATATTGTTCAAAACGAAGGGTGCCTTCACATTAATTTTAATAAAATTGGCGGTAATAAAAATAATAGAGTGAATTCACACGCCTCACCAAGTCTATGGCCATTTAAAAGTTGGCCAGCTCCTTTAATTAATGCCCACTTAGATTGGCAATGTCTGAATTTGTTCTAGTATTTAATCACCCGGGACCCTTAGTAAAGTCATTCTAATTCTATGAAATTACTGAGTAAAGAGTTTAGACGCCACAAAGTCTCAGATATCAAACGAAAAATTTCGATAATAGACTTGTATGCATAGGTTATATTTAGCTAAGCAGGGATATCTATACTTGAAAAATAATTACATTTTTCTCACATTTTTATTAACTTCATTGCTCTATTCTTGTAGCAAGCCTGTATTAGAAATTAGCATAGAAAAGTTCAATAAAAAGTCCAACGAACAAGCGCAAGGACCTGCCCCGTTTGTCTCCGTTTGGCGTACTACTGCCCCCTCCGAAACCATTACCCTACCTCTGCGTAGCGGGTTTAATTATAATTTCACAGTCGATTGGGGGGGGATGGATCCGCTGATAGCGTTATTACCTCGGACAGCGATCCCGATATTACTCATACCTATGTCACCTCCGGGGATTATACTGTTACGATCAAAGGAATAGTTGAGGCGTGGTATTTTAATAATGCTGGCGATAAAGATAAAATTATCTCGGTTGCAAATCTTGGGTATGTGGGTTGGATCAATCTTGAGAAAGCTTTTTATGGATGTTCAAACATGACCTTGTTTGCTGGTGGCAATACCGCAAATGTCACCAATATGAGCTATATTTTTTATGATGTCTCAAGCTTAACCACCCTAGATCTCGCCAGCTTTGATACCGCCAATGTCACCGATATTAGCTGGATGTTTAGTGATGCCTTTTTAAATAAAAATGCCGGCCTAGTTGTCACCTGTAATCAGGGTGGTTCTCCCGCCACCGGAACTTTTTTTACGGAAACCTGTCAATAAAATCAAGGCCACGAGAAGTTGGGATCGGTTTGAAAAGGTGAATTCTAAATCTTGAGATAGGACTCAGTCACCAAACCCGATATGTTGCCTTTTTTTAGTATAGGGTCACAATAAGTAAAAGATTTATTAATAAATAAAAATGCCTACTTTAAAAGTAGACACTTTTTTATTTTATTGTTTTTTGAAATTAAAATTCAGTTACAGTTCTTAGTGCATTTACTAATCCGGCACCTTCATAGTTATATGGAAGGCCTATACTGTCTGCTTGGACACCAAAAGATAGTGCTGACAAATGGAGAGCAAAGACTCCTGTAACATGAGGTGTGGCCATGGATGTTCCATTGAAGGTATCGTATCCACCACCTTTTATTGTCGACTTAACTGAAACTCCTGGAGCTGTGAATGCGATTTCAGGTCCACGACTTGAAAAGGATGCTAAATTATTATCGTTATCAATAGCTGAAACGGCGATGACCTCAGGATGTGCAGCAGGATAAATAACTGAACCGCCTGTATTTCCTGCAGCAGCGATAACAATAATTCCCGTCGCGACTGCGTCTTTAATCGCGTCGTGAATTAAAATTGATGGTTGCGAGGTCCCTAAGGACATTGAAATAATCTGAGTGTTATTTGCGATACATGATCGTACACCATCAGCAACAGCTGAAGTATATCCAGAGCCATTTCTATCTAGAACTTTAACAGCAAAGAGTGAAGCTTCTGGTGCGACACCGATAACGCCTTCGTTATTATCAATAGCTGCAATAGTGCCTGAAACGTGTGTGCCATGGTTGTTATCATCATCCCAATTTGATGAGAGTATCCTTCCTTTTTTGACTATAAAGTTTTCTCCACCAATGATGTTGTCCATAAGATCTGGATGGTTTTTATCAATTCCCGTGTCCACAACACAAACGACAACACCACTACCACGATTATAATCATGGGCCTGGTCAGCTTTAACTTGGATAATCCCCATTGGAACTTCTTGAGATTTTCGTACTTTTTTACCACCTTTTCCAGGACTTGATGGCCTTTTGTGAATAGTAACGGTCGCATCCTTTTCAAATGTTACCCATGGGAATTTAGCTTTAAGTCTAGATGCCGCATTATCACTTAAGTTGGCAACAATAGCGTCATGATACTTTAGCGAGCGACTAGAGTTTCCACCTGCTGCGTTGACAGCGGCCTCTCCTTTTTTTCCCTTTAGGCCTTTAATTATATAGCGTTTATTGCTAGCAAAGACGTTCGTAGTGGAAAAGGCAAATAATAAAATGATTAATGTATTCTTAAACATAACATACTCCTAGTTGTTTTTTGTTTAGTCTGGTTGAATACAAGAACAATGCCAAAATCCTTACGTACTGTTTAATAGTTAAAAAGAAAAATTTGACCAATAAATATACACTGCTTGAGAAATCCACCAGGAATTTATAAGTGTAGTAACCTGATTTTATTATCAAATTCGGGAAATCGACCAAAAGCCCTTCTTAGTGTCTAATGTATTGACAACTGGTCCATATAAATGGTGTTGAAACTGGATAAATAATTTACCTCTCTCTCCAATGTTTTATGTTTTTGGATACTTATACATAACGAACCAGGGGAAGCATTGCTCGTAGCTTAGTATGAATCTATGCTGCCCGAAAAAATCATGTAAAAACTCAAACTCCATTATTAAAGATGGGTTTTTTAAGCGCAATTGTGATGCGAAGAGAATTCAAAGATATCGCTGTAAGCG
>JBFGZE010000045.1:0-24723 GCA_041586955.1 Bacteriovoracaceae bacterium | reverse complement strand
TCTAAAAAAGTATTTATGTTTTTTTCTTTGGCATTCTCCCTCTCTGCATTTTCAGGCAATGGTGCTCCCTCTGGGGGTCATTATACGCTTAACATTATCGGTGTCTCTAAAGGCAAAACAGCTGATATGACAGGTAATAGTGGAAGAAGGATATTTGTTAATTTAGATGGAAAGTCTAAAATTAATCTTACCGAAGGAGATACATTCCAAGTTTTAGATGCTAATGCCACAAAAGGTGGAGCATTATTTCAATTACCTAATCCGGATGCTGATGGTGATGGGATCACTTCCTATTCTGTGTACTCTCGTGCCCTTGGTAAGCCGGGTGGTAGCTCGACGATGACGACTTGTGCAACAGATGTCGAGACGGGAGAAGATTATTGTAGTAATCAAGCGATGGTTTCTGTTCGTAGCAAAGGTGGTTCCAAATTTCAGAATGTTTCAAAAGAACTTCTTTACCTCTACACCGATTTAGATGGAGATGGAGTTGTAGAGAGATATTCACTATTTGATGATGCTCTTGAAGGATATTATTGGGATTATGATAATAATGGACTTAAGTTATTGCAATTAAGGTTTTATCCAATTTCAACGAATGTAAATTAAATTGTAGTGCGTTCGTCTTTTGATGTTCTATTTATTTAATTTTTCACCAAGGGGCCAGACGGGCCAGGTCAAAAAAAAAGCCTCGCATAGCGAGGCTTTCTTTTATAAACTGGTACTCCCAAGGGGATTCGAACCCCTGTTACCGCCGTGAAAAGGCGGTGTCCTAGACCGGGCTAGACGATAGGAGCATTTTCTAGTCTAGATAGAATTGAAAGGTAAATGGTGATCTCGCTGTGACTCGAACACAGGACCCTCTCCTTAAAAGGGAGATGCTCTAACCAACTGAGCTACGAGACCGCTTACCGTTTCAAACGTGTAGTGAATTTAAGGGTAATATGAGGATTTGTCAATTGGGTATTCACATTTTTTTATAAAAATTTCAGGAAAAAAACTCAGGGCCAATTGCCAAGTAGGGTCATAGAGATTAATGTTCAATTTCAATTATTTAGCGGAGCTTAATTGTGAATACTGATTCTTCCAAATCCTCGAAAAAACGTGTGGCCATGCATACTTTGGGCTGCCGATTGAATTTTTCAGAGACGGGTTCTATTGCCCAAGGATTTGTCGATCGTGGCTATGATGTCGTTGATTTTGGCGAGGCCGCAGACGTTGTTTTTCTTAATACTTGTACCGTTACAGATGGTGCCGATAGCAGTTGTCGTAGTCTCATTCGTAAGGCCCATCAATCGAGTCCTGAGGGTAAAATTGTGGTCGCTGGCTGTTATGCTCAAATGGAGTCAGACAAGATTCAGCAAATGCAAGGTGTTGATCTTGTTTTGGGGACAAGTGAAAAATATAAAGTTTTTGATTATCTACAAGAAGACGCTGACCAGGTTGTTAAAGTTGATAAAACTAGTGATTTTTACGGTGCTGCAACAACTGCTGCCGAAGGCCATACTCGCGCTTTCCTAAAGATCCAAGATGGTTGTAATTATATTTGCTCCTTTTGCATTATTCCTCAGGCCAGAGGCCGTTCTCGTGCGATCTCGATTCAGGACGCCGTCGATAATGCCCATCGCTTAATTGACCAAGGTTTTAAAGAGGTGGTTTTAACCGGTGTTAATATAGGTGAATACGAACAAGTATCGGGTGAGCGACTTCCTGACCTTGTGTCTCGACTTTTAGATATTAATGGGTTGGAGCGTTTGCGCCTTTCCTCAGTAGAACCCAATACTCTTTCTGATGAACTCCTTGATGTTTTTTCGAGTTCGCCTAAGTTTATGGATCATTTTCATATTCCCTTACAAAGTGGTGATAACGATATTTTAAAGGCCATGCGGCGCAAATACGATGTGGATTTTTACCGCGAAGTGATGGATAGGATTATATCTCGCTTCCCTCAAGCAGGTGTTGGCGCAGATGTTATTGCGGGATTTCCTGGGGAAACTGAAGAGCAATTTAATAATACCTTTAATCTTTTAAAAGAAATGCCCATTACTCATTTTCACGTCTTTCCTTACTCTAAGAGAAAAGGGACTATCGCGACGAAGATGGATAATCATATTCAACACCCGGTTAAAAAGGATCGCGTCCGCACTCTCAATATGTTTGGTGAGGCAAAATTGGCCCTTTTTTCAGAGGATCAGGTGGGAAAAACCAATAGCGTTCTTTTTGAAAGAAAAAATAAGGCCGGCCTTTGGGAAGGATATACGACCAACTTTGTGCGCGTCTATGTGCAATCTGATAGTGATCTTAAAAACCAAATCCGCGATGTGTATCTCGAAGAATTTAAAGAGAATCAATTAATGGGCCAATTGGCCCATTAATTAGAAATAATCTTTTCTAAATTTGATTTCGCTACGTTCTGGCCCATGAGCGAGAATGCCAATTTTAATACCAATAAATTCTTCAATGGTTTGAATGTACTCCTGTAGCTCTGGAGAGAGTTGATCATCATTGAAGTCATCTTGAAAGGGCCTGAGTTCTTTATAAAGAGGTGTCACTTGCTCAAGGTCTATTCCTGGACTTGCGCAGTCGATAGTTTTCCCCTGGTACTGGTAGGCATAACAAACTTTCAAGGTCTCAAGTCCTGATAAAATATCAAGTTTAGTGAGAGCAATAGAAGTCATATTAGATGCTTTGACAGAGTATCTTAAAAGAGGAAGGTCAAGCCAGCCACAACGTCTCTTACGTCCAGTGGTGGCACCAAACTCGCCACCTATGGTTTGGATTCTTTCACCTAATTCATCAAAAAGCTCTGTCGGGAAAGGCCCTTCACCGACACGAGTGGTATAGGCCTTAGTGATACCGAGAATTTCGTCAATATTTTTACCAGGAGTTCCAGCACCGGTATAAATACCACCGGCCGAAGTGTTGGAAGATGTTACGTAGGGGTAGGAGCCGTAATCGATATCTAGTAGAACCCCTTGGGCCCCTTCATAGAGCACTTTTTTATTATTTTTAATGGCCTCATCTATATGAAGAAAAGTATCACAGAGAAAGGGTTTAATTTCTTGGCCTAATTCAAAAAGCTCATTGGCCTCTTGCTCAATACTAGGGTACTCCACCTGGTAGAGGTGCTTAAATAAAATTTCTTTCTCAATCATATTAGCAGAAAGTTTTTGGATCAATGTTTCTTTATTCAAAAGATCTTTGAGCTTTAGGCCTTTGCGTGAGGTTTTATCCTCATAAGCTGGACCTATTCCCTTGCCGGTGGTTCCAATCTTAATTGGACCTTTTGCCTCGCGCTGTCCATCTAAGAGGCGATTATAGAAAGTAATGACGGAGCAATTTTCAGAAATCTTAAGGCGCTCGGGAGTGACTTTTACTCCCGCATCGGTAATGGTTTTTAATTCAGTTAAGAAGGCCCGGGGATCGAGAACTACTCCGTGGCCAATTAAAGAGATACAATGATCGTGTAGAATCCCCGAGGGAATTAAGTGCAGGACCGTTTTTTTGTCCCCCACGATAATGGTATGGCCAGCATTATTGCCCCCTTGGTAGCGCACAACAAGGTCGCATTTTTGTCCAAGAAGATCGGTGATTTTTCCTTTTCCTTCATCTCCCCATTGGGAGCCAATGATGGCCATTGATTGCATTAGATTTTTACCTCGTTTAATAAGTTATTATTAACAAAAAATTCAGTTAGTTGATGATTGACCATTTCTCCGACTCGAAATTGGGCCTCTTGCGTTGAGGCACCGAGGTGTGGTGTCAGAACGAGATTTTCTAATTGACGTAAAGGTGAGTCGGCTTCTAAAGGCTCTGTGGCAAAAACATCAAAGCCTGCTCCACGAATTTTATTTTGACTAAGAGTGTCTAATAGAGCTTCTTCATCGACAATACCACCGCGAGCAGCATTAACGAGAATTGATCCTGGCCTCATTGACTCCATGAGATCGCGGGAAACGAGTCCTTTAGTTGCGTCCATCAATGGAGTATGGATTGTAATAATATCAGACTTTTCAAAAACTTCGTTAAGATCTTTTGCTGCTTGAGCATAGGGTATTTCTGAGGCATTGATGAATGGGTCAAAGAAAATAACTTTAGGGTCAAAGCCGGCCAGCCTTTTGGCGACGATTTGACCGATTCGACCGAAGCCGACAATGCCAATTGTTTTATTGCTAAGCTCGTTACCTGTATATTTAGATTTATCCCAAGCACCCTGACTCATGCTTTGGTGGGCCCAGGCCGTTTTACGTAAGACGGTCATCATTAATGCAATGGCGTGCTCGGCGGCAGAATTATTATTAGCACCGGGAGTATTGGAAACCTTGATATTCTTTTCTCCACAACAGATTTTATCGATATTATCCGTACCTTCTCCTGCACGAATAACATATTTAAGCTTGGGGGCCTTGGCGATAAGTTCTGGAGTTACCTTTGTTGCTGAACGGATAACTAGACCTTCAATCTGTGGCAATAATTCAGCTAATTGCTCTTGGTTTAGTTTAGGTTCTGGGTGAACATTTAAACCCTCAATCTGACACAAATCTGCGAATAGTTCTTTATGCATTCCATCGGCAACAACAATAAATGGTTTCATGATAACTCCTCATTTCATTAATCACTGGCCAATTATAAGTTCATCGGAGTCTAAATGAAAGGTGAGAATTTCCTAATTTTTATTGCTATAAATCTGTGACAAGGGACATAATATGGCCATTGAGAGTTTCTATGAGATCTTCAGAAATTTCCAATTGGCGGTACTTAATGCCGGCCAGGTCAAATATTTTTTTCGCAATTCGTGTTGATTCTTGATGCTGATGCTTATCAGAGAGAAAAATCACTTCATCGATTTTTTTACTGGCAATAAGTTTGGCGCATTCATTACAGGGGAAAAGGGTGACATAACAGCGGCTACTAGATAATTCTCGCGTTGCATGCAAAATGGCATTGGCCTCACTATGAACAACGTAGCCATACTTTTGATGCTCAAGACCGACGCGTGAATCTTTGCCCCAGGGCAAAAGTTTTTCGTCAATACCGGCGACAAAACCATTATATCCCATGGTAATTTGGTGATTATTTTGGTCGACAAAAACGCAACCAACACGAGTGCTGGGGTCTTTGCTTTTAAAGCTGGCGAGGATCGCCTGAAGCATAAAGTACTCGTCCCAATTGAGTTGGGAATTAACATTAAAATAATTAATTTCGGGGTCGATAGTCTCCATTGAGGTTTTGTACCGTGAACGTTAGCAACAGGCCAGTGAATTATAGAGGATCTTTCGATGCAGGGTAAAGCTCATTGATTTTACGTATATCTAAGCTGCTCAATTTAACTCGATTGGCCTGATAGGAATCGCCATTTTTTTTGACAATGGTAAAGTCCCCGGGAAACCTGGAGAAAAATGTGGAATCGTAAAGCATTATGGATTTAAAGTCGAAAGGTAAGCTGCCCTGATCTCTAAAGCGATTGGAGATTTTTTTAAATTGTAGGTGATTTTCCTCAGCTATATTTTCCCATAAAATATTAATGTGTTCGTCGCGGTCGGTGCGGTTTTGCTCATGTAAAAAGCCAATCGTATGCATTAATTCATGTATGACTTCACCAGTGCCACAGGGAGGGGAGAGGTTGACTAATTGAGCACCACCGACCATTCCCAATCGACTCGAGCAATGGTAATTGCCTCGTTTAAAAATGACATAGTTCTTTTCATCAGTCCTTTCAATAAAACGAATATTAGTAAGCTTATGAAACTCTTCGATGGCCTTAATAATGGCCTCTTGATTGGGGTGGTTTCGTTGAATGGTGTAAGGAACAATCCCATTTGACCAAATTTTAGGTTTAGGGAGAATCACTAGCCGGGTATTGTTTTGAATGGCCGTTAGGTTTTTAATATTATCGACAATAATATCACCATGCGCCAATATCTGGTCACCCGAAACCGTAATAGATGTGATAACTAAGTTTCCCTGGGGGTCTTCAATGGCATAGTGTTTATCGTTTGCTATGGGGTCAATAGGTTCTTTAGGTTCAACTTTTTGTTTGTGAAAAATACTTTTTTGAGAATTAGTGGTAGGTACTGGTTTCTTAGCTGTTTGAACTGCTTTTATAATCTGAACTTTTTTGGCAGGAGTTGGGGGAATCATAGTACTTATTTTGACTTTCTGAGTGTCAGCTTTAGTTGCTCCAGATAGGTTGAGGTTAAATAAAAATACTTTGTAAAAAAGGATTGAGATAAAAAGTGAAGCTGTAAGGAGTGTCAGTATCTTCATCTATTCATCATAAAAAGAATTGGGGCCAGTGTCTATTGGTGAATTTTTCGTATTTCCGCAACCGCATTATGACTATGCAAAGATTCGATATGTTCCACCTTGGCCTTCCAGTCAAAAATTCGGGCCTCGGCATCGAGAACTTTTGAGAGGCGGCGGGAGGCATGCTCAACAAACATAGGATTGGAGCCATTTAGAATGGCAAAGGCCTGCTCATCAGCTCTTTTGACTAAGCTTTGAGTTTCGGTAGGGATCGCAATTCTTAGTAAATGAATCAGATCATTGATCCAAAAAGTACTGGAACTATCATACTCAACTTCTACTGTTGCCGTTGAGCGTTGGCTATGGGCCGTGGCGATACCATTACCCTCAGTTGTTTTTCCTGCGCGGTAATCTTCTTCATATTGCTTGGCCATAGAAAGAGAACAGGGACAAGTAGAAGAGTATTCATATTTGACAACAAAAAATAGGCGAACATTACCATCGAGGTTTTGACCCTTGATTTGAACGTCATAATATTGCCAGCCCCAATTACTACTCTTTAAAGATTGTTGTTTCATGGGGTAACTGAGCGTGAACTCAATAAAACTATTTTTGATGGGTTCTTCGTGATCGTAATCGCGTAACTTATAGCGAAAATCATTGAGAATTTGCTTAAGGAGATCATTATTTAATGTGGCATCGATCGTTCTCTCTTGCACAATCGTACAAAAACGACTCATATTAACGCCCGTTTTGGAGGACTCCAAGTTGACGTACATACTGGCCACAGCGTCATGATGCTTATCCCCAAGGTCGCGATGGGCGACTAAAAGAGGGAGGCGAAAGCGCTCTATTCCAACCTTTGGAATAGCGATACCAGCATCATCAGGTAATTTTTGAAAGTCATTGAGTCCAGTGTGATCTTTTACTTCACAGTCTAGAATCTTATCAGTGCCGTTGCGAAATTCCATTAAGTCCATATTTATCCAAAATCAGTCAAAAAATAACTTACTTCGAGAGAAACTTACAGTATAGGATGCAAAAATGCAAAGCATGGACAGGTTATTGACCAATGTTTACAATTTTTCTATACCCTTGAAGTGATACCTTTTATGAGAAAGGTTCAGTTAGGAGTAGGCCCAGGCCATGAAGTCTAAATTTAAATCAACTAAGCATTTTCGCGGGTTTCCGTGTACTCACCGACAATGGAAAGCTGACTCTCATTGTCGATTTGTCCATGGTTATAGCCGTTCCTTTTATTTTGAGTTTGAGTGCACCGAGTTAACCAAAGAGGGCTGGGTTGTCGATTTTGGTGGCCTTAAGGATGTCAAAACTTGGTTAGATGATATGTTTGACCATACCTTTCTCGCCAGTGAAGATGACCCCTTTTTGGAGACCTTTCGCGAATTAGATAAAAAAGGTGTTGTGCAATTACGAGTTCTTCCTAATGCTGGGATGGAAGGCACGGCCGAATTTGTCTATGAAAAGGTCAATGCCATGATCCAAGAAAAAACCAATAAGCGCGCTTGGGTCTCTCGTATTGAAGTCCGGGAAAATGAAAAAAATTCAGCAATTCTAGAAATCTAATTTAGGCGCGAATGGGGCGACCGATCGGTTGTCCCAGAACTTCTCCTTGCCACATACATAATTGCCCATCAATCACAGTACCTACAGGAAAGCCTTTGACTGTCATACCTGCGAAAGGTGTCCAGCCGCATTTACTGGCCATCATTTCATTTTGAAGTGTGACTTCTTTATTCATGTCGACAATTGTGAGATCACCATCCATCCCTGGCGCAATATGACCTTTCTTTTTCAGGTTATATAGTTTAGCGACATTGCGACTGATAAGATTAGAGAGGTGAATGAGGTCTAATTTGCCGTTATTCACGTGATTAAGCATGATGGGGAGGAGAGTCTGAACTCCCGGCATGCCCGATGGTGAGTGGGGGTAGCCTTTATCTTTTTCTTCCCGGGTATGAGGGGCGTGGTCAGAACCAATAATATCGGCGACTCCTTCTTTAATCCCACGCCATAGACCTTCTTGGTGATCAAGACTGCGAATCGGTGGGTTCATTTGGGCATAAGTTCCCAGCCGGTCGTAGCAATCAGGGGCATGAAGAGTTAAATGTTGAGGAGTAATTTCCACGGTACAATAATCTTTATGTTCTTTTAAAAATTCTATTTCTTCTTTGCTCGTGATGTGTAGCACGTGAACTTTGCGCCCGGCCTTTTTGGCCAAGTCAATAATCATCTTGGTGGAATTGAGGGCAGTTTCTTCGTCTCGCCATACTGGGTGCTGGTGAGCATCAGTCGCTTGATCACGTATCGCGATACGCTCGCGTAGGCGGTTTTCATCCTCTGAGTGAACGGCGATTATTACATTGGGGAGATTGAGAACATCCAATAATTTTTCAGGGTCATTGAGGAGGAGTGGGCCAGTTGAGCTGCCGAGAAATATTTTAATACCGACACAAAAAGGGAGTTCCGCCCAATGCTTTAATTCCTCAGTATTATCGCCGGCCGCACCCATGAAAAAACCATAATGAGTCCAGCATCGGCCATTTGCTAAGTCTCCTTTTACTTTGAGAGAGTCCATCGTGGTGGTCGGAGGTGTGGTATTGGGCATTTCTAAAAAGCCTGTTATGCCCCCTAATAACGCTGAAAGACTGCCAGTCGCCAAATCTTCTTTATGAGTGGGCCCTGGTTCCCGGAAGTGAACTTGGCTATCAATGGCACCTGGAAGGATATGTAAGCCCTGGGCATCGATTATTTTCCAAGAGCTCTCTTCTTCAATATGCTCTTCAATTGTTTTGATGACCCCATTTTCTAAGAGGACATCGCAGGATTTAAATTCCTGGTCAATTAAGACCGTTCCGTTTTTAACAAGAAGAGTTTGGGTCATTGCAGTACCTTTTGTATTTGTTCAGTGAACTTATCTTGATCCTGACGGCGGACCATTAATTTCATATGAGTTTCGATTTCATCGCCTTCAAAAATAATTTTATATTGGGTGCTTATAATACTGGGCAAACGATTTTTCTTCCAAACCCTATTTTTTAACTCAAAAAGCTCAACACCATCTTCGGGTTGATGAGGGTTGGAAATGATGCATTTGACCTCAACCCATTGGTGAGCAAGATAAGTTTTAAGATGTTCGGGGCAAAAGCTATGATGATCTTCCTCTACGAGACAGCTTTCACAATAATAATGCTGACATATCGCGCAAGCACCGCGCGCTCGCTCATTTTTATGCTTATGGCAATAAATGGAGTCATGCTCCTGACTCTTTGACCCAGCAGTTTTTTTGGAGGATTTATAGAGGAAAAAACCCATTAATATGAGACCTGAACCTAGAAGTAGGGAAAGGGCCATAAAGAATATGAGGAGAGTTTGTGATTCCATGGTGTTATTCTACAAAAAACCGGGCTTGAGGGGAAGTGATAACCTTTTCTTGGGTATTAATTTAGAGTTGCAAGCCGTAATCATGGCGATTAATATGGCGGTATAACGATCGAGTATGAAGGAGAATCCATGTCCCTGGTCATTTACAATACTTTAAGCAAACAAAAAGAGAAATTTATCCCCCTTGTTGAGGGCGAAGTGAAAATGTATGTTTGTGGGCCAACAGTTTATGACTTCCTTCATATTGGAAATTTCCGTGGCGCTATCTTTTTTAACCTCCTTCGCAATTGGCTGGAGTTATCGGGTTATAAAGTGACCTATGTTTATAATTATACCGACGTTGATGATAAAATTATCAAGCGCGCGAATGCAGAGAATAGAGACTCAAGTGAAGTAACCGAAGAGTTTATTGCAGAGTTTGAAAAAGACTTTAATCACCTGGGCCTTACTCCTCATACTCATAACCCGCGAGTAACGGATTATATGCCGCAAATCGTAGAAACAGTGGAAAAATTAATTGCCAACGGAAAGGCCTATGTCGTTGAGGGGGAAGTCTTTTATGAAATTGATCAATTTTCAGCATATGGTCAATTGAGTGGCAAAAGACTTGAAGACTTAGAAGCTGGCCAGCGAGTCGAAGTTGATCAACGCAAGCGCAACCCCTTTGATTTTGTTTTGTGGAAACCTTCAAAAGAAGGGGAGCCCTCTTGGGATTCCCCATGGGGAAAAGGTCGTCCAGGTTGGCATATTGAATGTTCTGCGATGATTCGCTCCATCTTGGGTGACAGTATTGATATCCATGGTGGTGGTATCGATTTGATTTTTCCTCACCATGAAAATGAAATTGCTCAAGGTGAAGGTTGTTGCGATAAGAAATATTGTAATTATTGGATGCACAATAACTTTATCCTAATGAAAGATGAAAAGATGAGTAAGTCTCTAGGTAATGTCATTACCGCCCGTAATTTTATGGATAAATATCATCCTGAAATTTTGAAATACCTAATGCTATCTGCCCATTACCGTACATTACTCAATATTAGCGATGATAAAATTCATATGTGTATTTCTGGTTTAGCAAGAGTTTATCATGCTCTCGAAATCGCGGTAGAAGTTAAGGGACGCGATCTAGCCTCAGGACGTCTTGATAAAAAGTTTAAGGAGCTTCTAGAGCGCTCAGATAAGAAAATTACGAAGGCGATGAATGATGATCTTAATACAGGAGAAGTCATTGCCGCCATTTTTGAGGTGGTTCGCGCTTTCAATGCTCTTAATTATGTTAAAAATAAAAAAGATCCAAATGGCCCAATAACGGCCCAAGCTTTTCTTGAGTGGGTCGGGAAATACGGAAAAATGTTGGCGCTCTTTGAGCTTGAGCCAACACAATTATTAATAGAACTCGATGATATTCTTTTAAATGAAAAAGAACTTAAACGCGAAGATGTTGATGATCTCGTGGCAAAGAGGCAACAGGCTCGTGTTGATAAAAATTGGGAAATGTCTGATCAATATCGTGATCAATTGACGGCCTGGGGGATTGAAGTTCTCGATGGTGCTGATGGTGTGACTTGGACAGTTAAAAAATCTTAATTAATTGATGATATTATTTTACTTAGGGCAAGATTGAGATCTTGCCCACTCCTTAACAGTAATATGGCCAATCCTAGGCACCAAGGAGAGATTTTATCACCAAAAAATTCTTGCGGTCGATTTAAAGTGATGCTAGAAAAGGCTAAACAAGTTCAGTTTAAGACTTGAAACTTTTAATCGATTAGCTTTTTCTTATCCAAACGTACAATTTTTTAAATTCTCGAGGAGCTTATGAAGCTATTAACCATCCTATTTGCGATTTCTCTTACTCCCTTTCTATGGGCCAATGAGGAACCAGAGAGAGCTCCTATTATAGTTAAGGCCAAGTCCTGCCTAGGCGAGTTCCGCTGTGTCCCGAAATGTAAAACGCGCTATAGTAATGGCCATTGCAGTACTTTTAGTCAGGACTTTTGCGGCTTTCAGGCAAGTTGTGCCAAGTATTGTGTGAGCCGCTACTCAAATGGCCGTTGTCGGAAATATGGCCCAGACATTTGTGGTTCTATTCACGATTAAAGGATTTTATTAAACCAATTTTCAATTAAAAGATCCATACGATCTAAGGCATCGCGCTTCCATTTCGGAGCCTCTTTTTTAAGCTTCACAAGGTCTGGGTGAAAGACAGAATTAGATTGCTTACGCTTGGAGGGATCCCAGTAAAAAACGGAGAAAGAGTACTGACGGCCATTTTTGAAAAAATAACCCGCTAATGCCGCTACGTAATCGAGGCTTCCGGTTTTCGCAAAAATTCGTTGAGCAATACTAGGTTTTTTAAAGCGACGGCGAATCCAGCCATTGACTCCAGAGAGGGAAAGTAATCCTGGGTAATAGACTTCTTGGTACTTTTTATCTTTATTTTCAGCGAGGAAATAAGCGAGATCTTCTGGCCCTAATAAACTTTTTATGGAAAGGCCTGAGCCATTAGCAAGCGCAATACTTTGCCATAGTGTCTTTGGATAATTTTTTTTAAGGTATTGAATCATTGTCGTCGCTGCGGCCTTTAGGTCAAAAATTGGGGATTTCGAATAGGATAATGCCGCCTTTACGAGAATAGATTCTGCAATGAGATTATTACTATACTCCAGCATTAGTTTAACAGTATCGATTAATTGTTGGCCCTTATGAGTGGCGATGATTTTTCCTTTTGAATTAATTTCATGTTGGGGACGAGGCAAAGTAACCCCCATATCCTGCGCTAATTTTTTAAAGATATAACCGGTGTAAGTCATTGGGTTTTTAACCGGAATGGTTGTTGGGAAGTAGTATTTATTTTCTTTGGAGAGGTAGACATTATTTTTCTTACCCCATACAAATCGCTCCGTTGGCCGGAATTTTTTCTCACTCCAATAAAAATTTAAAAAGGGGAGTTGAGGAATTGTGAAAAGCTTATCATCTTCATTTTTAAGAAGTCGGTAGCGGTTAAATTGGATATTAAGGCCTGAAAGGCCGGGGTTATATTTTTGGTCACCTGTCCCAAGGTCAGATACTTTATTTAATTGAGGAAAATTATGAGAGACGACATAGAAATGACCTTCTACCTCGTTGATACCTTTTGCCTGGAGTGCCATCACCAAGGGCACTAAATCTTGAATGGACAAGAGAGGGTCCCCCTCTCCCCGCAGATAGATATTACCCTTAAGGACACCTTTGTCTATTTTTCCATCGATAAGAAGTTCAGTTTTAAATTGAAATGTTTCACCCAAAGTATTAAGGGCAAAATCTGCAGTGAGCATTTTTGCGACACTGGCCGGCGGAAAAGATTTTTTGCCATTATGGTTGAGAACGACTCTATTTTTTTCGATATCGATGACGGTAAAGCCGATATGACGGCGATTAATACCCAAGTTATTAAGTACTTTCCGAGTCGAGTAGGAAAAAATAGCGGCAGAGTGAACGGATAGAAGTAATATTAGCAATTTCATTCCCTTATTGTCTCTGGCCTCTCGAATTTTGTCTAGCGCGGTAGTTTTCGTCATGGTAAAAATAGATTTATGAGTACAAGACAAGACAGGGCCGATGTTGTCCTAAAGAAATTGCAAAAACTATACCCAGAAACTCCAGTCCCCCTCGATCATACTGATGCCTACACATTACTTATTGCAGTGCTTTTATCGGCACAATGCACAGATGAACGAGTTAATCAGGTGACTCCCTTTCTTTTCAAGAAGGCGAATAAACCGCAGGATATGGTCAGGCTTTCTGTCGATGAGATTCAGGCGATCATTCGCCCCTGCGGCCTATCACCGCGCAAGTCTAAGGCCATTCACCGTCTTTCTGAGATGATCCTGGAGTGCCATGATGGCGAAGTTCCCGAATCTTTTGAGGAATTAGAAAAAATGCCAGGTGTTGGGCATAAAACAGCTTCTGTTGTCATGTCCCAGGCCTTTGGGCATCCCGCCTTTCCTGTCGATACCCATATTCATCGTCTGGCCCAAAGATGGGGACTAACTAATGGTAAAAATGTTGTACAGACGGAAAGTGACTTAAAAAAAATTTTCCCTAAAGATAAATGGAATAAACTTCATTTACAGATTATTTTTTATGGGCGTGAATACTGCAAGGCAAGAACTTGTTTTGGTATTACTTGCCCAATTTGCACCGATCTATACCCCAATCGCAAAAAACCTTTTGAACATAAAAGGCCTTAAAGCCTTTTCTTGGCCGTAGAGCAAAGGTATCCTTGATACCTAGCGGAGGTAGACGGTGAAAAAATACGGAATCTATTTACTAGGACTTTGGTTCCTACAAATATCTTTACAGGCAAGGCCGATTAATTTTGTTGTTTTGGGTGACTCCTTGACTGAAGGTTATGGTGTCGAGCAGGCGAAGGCCTTTCCTTCAATTCTGCAGAAATTATTGAAAAAAGATGGCATTGATATCAATATTATTAATGCTGGTGTTTCTGGTTCTACTACCGCCTCGGCCCCCGGTCGAATTCGTTGGCTTCTTAAAAAAAGGCCAGATTGGGTGATGATTGCTTTAGGTGCTAATGATGGACTACGTGGAATTAAGACGGAAGTGAGCTATAAGAATTTAAAAAAAGCGATCGAATTATTAAAGAGTAAAAAAATAAAAGTTATTTTAACTGGCATGATGATGCCCCCTAATTATGGCCGTGGCTTTACGAGCGAATTTCAAAATTTATTTCCTCGTTTGGCCAAAGAATTCTCAATACCCTTAATTCCCTTCCTGTTAAAAGGTGTGGCAGGAGTGAAATCTTTAAATTTACCGGATCAAATTCACCCCAATCCTAAGGGACACGAGATTTTGGCCCAGAATGTTTATGAAGTGGTACGGCCTTTAATGGAGAAGAAATGATTGAGTTAAAAAAGGTTTCTAAATCCTTTACTAAGGGAGGGAAAACGATTTCTATTCTTAAAGATTTGGATTTCTCCCTTATAAAAGGTGAGAGTGTGGCCATCTTGGGCCCATCTGGTAGTGGAAAATCAACTCTTCTCTCGATATTAGGGGGTGTATTATTACCTGATTCTGGGGAAGTTATAATAAATGGCACTCTCATCAATAATTTGAATGAGGGAAAACGGTCCGATTTTCGTATTAATAATTTGGGATTTATCTTTCAAGATTTTCGTCTCTTACCTCATTTTAATGCCTTAGAAAATATCGCCTTTGCCAAGGAGTACCTCTCTGGCAAAAATGAAATGAGTGCTTCGAAAGAGCTTTTAAAAAGAGTCGGACTTGAGGATCGAGGGAATCATTTTCCTCACGAATTGAGTGGGGGTGAATGCCAACGAGTGGCGATTGCCCGTGCTCTCATTAATCAACCCAAGATTATTCTCGCTGATGAGCCCACAGGAAATCTCGATAATCACACAGGTGAAAAGATTATTAATTTATTTTTTAATGAGGTTTCTAGTAGTGACACTAATTTAATTATGGTGACCCATTCTCGTGAATTAGCGGAGCGTTGCGATCGTATTTTAGAACTTAAAGATGGGAAGTTATTGGCATGAGTTTGGCCTTACGTTTTTCTTGGCGCTATTTTAAGAACAATTTAGCGATAAACCTTTTATTCGTTCTAACCCTTATTATTTCAAGTTTAGGGTTTCTCATTATCAACTCCATGCGCACAAATTTATTAGCGCAGGTTGAATTAAAGACCAAGGAATTGTCTGGGGGGGATATTATTATTTCTTCTCGCCGGCGTTTACAGGCATCTGAGTTGAAAAGGATGACTCGTCTTTTTAACTCTCATCAATATTCTCAGCAAATGAGTTTTTATTCCATGGTGCAAGGGAAGGACGCTTCTAAATTAGTGCAAATCAAAGGGGTTGATGAGCTTTTTCCTCTTTATGGAACAATTAAATTGGCCAATGGTGAGTTTTTAAGCGGTCGGCAATTAGAGAATCTGGCCGGCATTTATGTTTATCCTGAGCTGATGGATAGTCTTAACCTGAGTGTCGGTGATGCTCTGACTATCGGTTCATTATCACTTAAGGTTCAAGGGGTGGTTGAAGAAGATGTGGGGCAAAGTATGCGCGGTGTAAATCTTGCGCCCCGTATTTATATGCCCTTTTCTCTTCTGGAAAAAACGGGGCTCATCCAATTTGGTAGTACGATATCCCAAGTTATCTCCATCAAGTTAAATAATGAGAGGGATAGTCAAAAGCTTAAGACGATTCTTGAGAAGGTATTTAATGACCCAACTATTAAAATAAAATCTGGGTCGCAAGCTGGGCAAGATCAATTCAGGTTTCTTGAATCCACCTTGTCCCTTTTAGGTTTAGTGGGATTATTTGGCATTTTTTTGGCGAGTCTTGCCAGTTTATATAGCTCCTTTCGAATGATCCATAATTTAGAAGATGATTTTCAATCGTTAAAGTTAATGGGGATTAAGCGTATTTTTCGCATTAGGATTTTATTGGGAATTCAATTTTTTCAAATGTTGATTAGTTTTACAGCTATCATGGCCTTGTTTTTCATCATTCAACAAATTGACTGGGGCTCAGGTCTGGTTAACGAATTATTGAAAGGTCTTGAACTTAGGGCCGTCATTACTTTAATGGTGACTTTTTCTCTTATTATTATAACGGGTTTTTTTATGGCCTTCGCCTATCAGAGAAAAACCCCCTATTTTAAAATAATAGGACCACTCTTTTTATTAGCTCTCTCTGGTCAGATTGCCTTTATGCAAACTAATTCCATTAAAATGACGATTATCTTTCCGATCGTCTTATTAGGCTCATCATTTGTGCTCTATCTTTTGATGACCTTGTTTTTACGATTGGCCTCTTTTTTATCTTGGCCAATTATGGCCGAACGGTGGATTGACTATTTACGACGCAATAAATCTCTGACTTTTCCTTTTGCCTTATGCTTGGGCCTTGGCGTTGTTATTCTCAATACCAACTATATTCTCTTTCGCAATATGCAAGAAGAGATTCGGTTTAATCCAGAGAAATTACCCGCCTATTTTCTTTTTGATATTCAAGAAGAGCAAAGGAAGGAGCTCTATGCACTAGCGCATGAGAAAAAGATTAATTTAGAGCAATTAACGCCCATGGTTCGTGGCCGTTTAGTCAAAATTAATGGCAGTGAATTAAATAGGGAAGAAGAGAGTGAAGATTTAACCGTCGAGGAAGAAGCGGAGAAACGGTTTCGTCATCGACCAGTCAATTTGAGTTTTATGGATTCCCTGCCTACAAATGAAAGCATTGTCGAGGGAAAATGGTTTACTCAAAAACCACAGACCCCGGAAATCAGCTTAGAGAAGCGCTACGCTCAACGTTTAGGATTGCGCCTTGGTGACAGGATGGAATTTGATGTGCAAGGGGTGCGGGTAGAAGGCATAGTGACTTCCCTTCGCCAGGTGCGTTGGACTAGTTTTACCCCAAGCTTTTTTATCGTCTTCTCTCCAGGCCTTTTAGAGGATGCCCCTCAAACTTTTTTAGGAGTGATTCGGGCACTCGATAAGAATAAAGCGAGCTCCTTTTTACGCGCCATGAATAATGTTCTTCCCAATATTTCTTACGTGGATATCCAGCGTCTGGTGAAGAGGATTACAGATATTTTATTAAAGGTTGTGGATGCCGTGGAGATTCTTTCAATATTGATATTATTCTCCGGACTTTTAGTTATTGTTTTTATTTATGCTCTCGATAAGATTATCAGGCGCGAAGGTGAAAAATTATTATTAATGATTGGACTAGGATTAAAGAGACTTAATCAATTATGGTTTTTTCAAAATTATTTACTTGGAATTATTAGTATTGGCTCGGCCCTCTTTCTATCCCTAGGGCTAAGTTATTTAGCGGTGACAGAATTATTACAGATGACTTGGAATATAGATTCATTGGCCATTGGAAAAATCTTAGGACTTAACTTTTTCTTGGGACTTGCCTTCCTTTTTCCTCTTTGTCTTATTTTCCGGCCGCGACCGCTCAATTAAATAAAAATGCCCGCTAATATTGCGGGCATGTTCTACTCAACTCTTAATTTGGCGTTCTCTAGGAGAACGGGGTATTTATACCCATAACCAAAGTCTTTATCGATGGCCACCTTTGCATCAACGATTATGGTATCGCCTTTTTTCACTTTATCTTGAGTGGTAACAACCAAGTCAAACTGAGATTTATGATTCGTTCCATCCTGGATATGAACCCAGTTTTTCCCCATAATGGAGGGGGAGAATTTAACGACAACCGCGCGAAGCTTAACTTTTTTATTTTTTAAGGTCTTCGCCTGTTCAAAAATATTGGCGATAGAGTAATTTAGCTTTTTGATAGAACCTTTTTTAACAGCACTCTTCATCGGCTTTGATGACTTAAGGACCTTGATAGAAGAGCTAAAATAAATCTCTTTAAAAGTCTTTTTAAGGCCTTTACTATGAAAGTCCTTCATCGTCTGTCCTTTTAAAAACTCAACCTGATCCCCGACATTGATCTTGGTAGTTGAAGTGGCCACCCATTTATCCCCATCTTTGCCCTTAATTTTGGCGTAGGTATAATTGCCGATGGTTTTGGTTTCTTTGACAATGCCCTTATAAAAAGAATTGGGGTCACTTTTCACTTTAGTGGCCTTGTCAGCATAACCGGGAGGGAATCCATAGGATAAAGTTGGTAAGGCAAAAAGAAAGGTGAGGGTTAATAATTTCATAAATTCCCTTTAGTTTGGGTTGTCACCTATGTGATTATAGGGGACTGAAAAGCGATAATCCCTGATTCATATCAGTTCTTATAACGCCACCAAAATACTGTTCTCAGTTCCAGGTGTTATATTATCTAGTCTAGATGTAAAAAGGCCCGCTATAAAAACGGGCCTTCCTGATTTTAAATAAATTTTAAAACTTGATTAGCTTAAAAGAGGAGCTACAACAAGAGCAACAATACTCATAAGCTTAACAAGGATATTCATGGCAGGACCAGAAGTATCTTTGAACGGGTCACCAACAGTGTCACCAGTTACGGCCGCTTTATGAGCTTCTGTCCCTTTCTTTTCACCTTCAACATGACCTTGTTCGATTGCTTTCTTAGCGTTATCCCATGCACCACCAGCGTTGGCCATGAATAGGGCAAGAAGAACACCTGTTACAGTTGCACCGGCAAGAGTACCACCAAGAGCTTCTTTACCAAGAATGAAGCCAACAAGAATTGGAGAAACGATGGCCACTACACCAGGCATAACCATTTCTTTAAGAGAAGCATTGGTTGCAATTTCAACACAACGTTCAGTATCTGGCTTACCAGTGCCTTCCATAATTCCAGGAATTTCACGGAATTGACGGCGTACTTCTTCAACCATTTTTTGAGCAGCTGTACCAACGGCACTCATTGTAGTTGCACCAACATAGAAAGGAAGGACACCACCAATGAAAAGACCGATTACAACTTTTGGGCTCATAATATTGATAGACTCAAGACCAACAGCAGAGCTGTAAGCAGAAAACATCGCAAGAGCGGTAAGAGCAGCAGAGCCAATGGCAAAGCCTTTACCAATAGCAGCTGTTGTATTTCCGATAGAATCGAGTCCATCAGTAATGGCGCGAACATCAGGTCCTAGTTCACTCATTTCAGCAATACCACCGGCATTATCAGAAATAGGTCCGTAAGCATCAACAGTCATTGTTACACCTGTTGTGGCAAGCATACCAACAGCGGCAATACCAATTCCATAAAGACCTGCAAACATATCTGCGAAGTAGATACCAACAGAGATAAGAAGAATTGGTGGAATACAAGAGTACATACCAACAGCAAGACCAGCGATGATATTTGTCGCAGGACCTGTTTTTCCAGCTTCGGCAACTTTCTTAACTGGCGAAAATTCACCTGCAGTGAAGTATTCAGTTACAAGCCCAATGAAAAGACCAACAAGTGATCCCATCACCATGGCGTAAAAAGGACCCATCGCATAAGGAAAGATTGTGAAGTCAAAAGATTTAACAGCGTAGAATGATCCACCAAAAAGGAAAAGTAGTCCGATGATTGGAGACCAACGAAGAGCTGTTGCGGGATTGACACTTTTTAAAAGGTTCATGGAAAGGATTCCAAAAACAGAAGAGATAAGGCCAATAGTAATAATAAGCATTGGAAGAATAACGGCGCCAGATTCAGCAGCGTAAGTTGAACCAATGAACATTGTTGCGATAACAGAACCAACATAGGATTCGAAAATATCTGCACCCATACCGGCAGTATCACCAACATTATCACCGACGTTATCAGCAATAGTCGCTGGGTTACGAGGATCATCTTCAGGGATACCAGCTTCTACTTTACCAACAAGGTCAGCACCAACGTCAGCAGCTTTTGTATAAATACCACCACCAACACGGGCAAAGAGAGCGATTGAAGAAGCACCCATGGCAAAGCCGTTTAGAGCTTCAATTGTTGTTGAACCAGAGAGCCACTTATAAAGAAGAGCAACACCCATAAGACCCACAGAGGCCACGCACATACCCATGACAGATCCGCCGTAAAAGGCAACTGAAAGAGCTTTACCTTGACCACTTTGAGCAGCAGCTTCAGCTGTACGAACGTTGGCCTTAGTGGCCGCTTTCATACCGATGAATCCACAGGCCATAGAAGAAAAAGCACCAGCGAGGTAGCAAATTGCCGTATTCCAGCCAAGTTTCTCATTCATCCCTAGGATGAGAGTAACGAGGGCCAAGAATCCGATCAAGATCGTGTATTCTTTTTTCAGAAATGTCATTGATCCTGATTCAATCAAACCAGCGATCTCTGTCATTTTGGCGTTACCGGCAGGTTGTTTAACAACCCAGGCATAAGTTAAAATAGCGAAAACAAACCCAGCTAGGCCCACTGCAGGGCTATAGCTTAGGAAGTGCATTGTAGATTCCATAATCTAGCAACTCCTTTAATAAAAAATATTTAGTCCGTAATTAGACAACCTTATATACATTTATTTAATGCCTTTCTTAGGCCAATAGAATTATCATAGAAGGATAGAGGCGTAAAATGATTATTTAAGCATGGTGCAATTTTGATTAACGCCTCGGGTTAGTATATGGGACAGTCAGCAACGTCGAAGATTTTTAGATCCGCCAGCAAGATGGCATCAGCAACTATGGCAAGCCGAATTTTGGGTTTGGTGAGAGAGCAATTGATAGCCGCTTACTTTGGTGCCAGCGGTTTGACGGATGCTTTTACCATCGCTTATCGCATCCCCAATATGCTGCGAGATCTTTTTGCGGAAGGTGCCTTTTCGTCGTCATTTGTTCCAGTGTTTACCGGTGTCTTTCTTAAGAGTGAGGAAGAGGCGCGCCGCCTAATGCGCTCTGCTGCGATTTTATTGGGTTTAATCACTTGTGCCATATCTATCCTGATCATTTGGCAGGCCGAATCCATTGTTCTCATTATGACCAAGGATGTGTTTTCTAGCGATTCTCAGCGTTTGCTCATCACCACCAATTTAGTGCGTATCATGGCACCTTTTTTAGTTCTCGTCTCAATGGCAGCTTTGGTGATGGGAGTTCTTAATACTCTTAAAATCTTTTTCATTCCCTCTTTCGCTCCGGCATCTTTTAATCTGCTCTTTATTGGTTGTATCTTAGTGGTAACGCCCATACTTCAGGCGCGTGGCCTGCCAGGAATTTACGCTCTCGCCTGTGGGGTTATTCTGGGTGGTATTTCTCAATTGGCGATTCAGCTACCACTTCTAATGCAAAAAGGTTTCATGAAGTGGGGGAGCTTTGATTGGTGGAATAGTGACCTATCCAAAATTGTGAAGAGAGTCGGTATTGGCACCGTTGGCATTGCCGCGACTCAAATTAATATTATCATAACGACTATTCTCGCTTCGGGAACTGAGATAGGTGCAGTTTCTTGGCTAACTTTTGGCTTCCGCCTTTTTCAATTTCCCGTGGGAATTTTAAGTGTTTCTTTGGCGGGCTCGAACCTGGTTCATTTTAGTGATTCATGGAAACAAGGCCATAAGCAGGAAGCGAGAGAGACTCTTAAATCCAGTTATAGTTTCTCATGGTTGGCGCTTTTGCCGGCGACTATTCTTCTTTGGTGTCTGGCGGATTGGGCGGTCTATCTTATTTTTCAACGAGGTGCTTTCGACGCCTCTGATACCTATAAAACCACGATGGCGTTACAGGCCTATGCTGTCGGTCTACCTTTTTATGGCCTTTATAAAATTTTTGCGCCGACCTTTTTTGCCATTGACCGGCCTAAGGTTCCAGTTTTTATTTCTATTATTGCTATTACGGTCAATATTGTTTTCTGTGTGGCCCTAACTCCCTATTGGGGCTTTCAAACCTTGGCATGGGGGACAAGCTTATCTATGCTTCTCAATTGCTTTTTACAATCGCTTCTCTTGCGCCGGCATCTGCAATTAGAAAGAAGTTTTTTTATTGATGGGCGCTTAATAAAAATCATCTTGGCCAGTGTTGTGATGCTTGGCGCTACAATTGTATTAAAAGAAAGCTGGACAGTTGCTACTCCCCAGTTTTTAACGATTACCACTCGGTTTGTTGCGATTTCCTTGAGCGCTTTGGTCGCCTATGTCCTCTCATTAATTTTATTGGGAGAGGAGTCTGCCAGTAGGCTATTAAAAATTTTTAAAAAAACTGAGTAAGAACCTAAGAAGATTCTTGTGTGATTTGGATCAAATGGGTAGACTGTTGTTGATTTATACAATTTAAAAAAAGAGGGAACTATATGAAAACTGACTTTGAAACCCTCAAAGCATTAGCGATTTACTCAATTAACCTTTTGAAAGAACATAAAGTAATTGAGTTTGATATTACCCATAGGGAGGCCTTAGTTGAAGCTATGGCCACGGAATTTGGTGTATGTTTCGCTACAGACGAGGATATTCGCGAGCAGGCAATTGAAGAGATTGAGGACAAAATGGGTCTTGATAATCTTCCTGAAGACGTCACTGAATCAGAGATGTTTAACCATGCTCGTAAAGAAATTATTAAGTCTTTTAGTGGTGAAAATATTGGCGGCCTTTACTTGGTCGAATCACTTCATCAAATCAGTCATCGCATGACTAATTTTTTAATGGAATGTGAAATGATTGATGATGTGTATGGAACAGATGATGATATTGCAGCTTTTCTTATTAAGAAAATTCGCAATTTTTCCTCTAAGAAAAACTAAATCTTTTGAATTCGTTTAAGGGCCTCTTCAAAATAGGGGCCCTCAAGCATCCCATTGAGAACAGAACTGCGACTTTGAAGAAATAAACAATCTTTGTCCTTAAGATTTCGCATCAAAAAACCATCAAAATAAATTCGTTCAATTTGCTCCAAGGTTCCTGTCCCTTCAATCCGCATCACTTCGATTTCCTTATTTTGAATGAGAGGATGCGAGGAAAGTACCCCTGGGTTTTGGGAATAGCTGGTATCGGGGTCTAGTTCAATGTGAAGTTCTGAGATTATTTTCGTGAATTGATCTGCAATCTCTTCATTCTTGTCGTAATGCTCAATCCATTTAAATTGGGCGAACCATTCGTAATGAGTATCGGCGCGATGGAAGATGACATTTTGCTCAGTACTTATTTCTTGGTTAATTGACCACCAGCTGGGGATTAGAAATTCAAATTTGTGGAAGCGAAATTTCTTAGCGCTATCAAGGTAGCTACTTTTTTCTTCACGCACTACGATCATGGTGTAGATCACAGCACCAAAACAGAAAAGAAAAATAACCCAATCCCATAAATGTTCTTTTATCATGGCCGACACTTTGGGTTTGATACTGACATTTGGCAAGGGCCATTTCGAGCTTTCAACAAGTTAGATACCAATAAAAGGGCAAAATTATCCAGCTTCAAGGATTGGCCCCAATATTCCGATACCCTTAATAAGAAGTAGTGTGTTTGGAGTCAAATTATGATGAAAAAAGCCTTTATGAATAATAGTCAACTTGCCAGTGGAAAGAATTTTTTCTTAATTCTTTTATGTCTGTGCCTGAATCAAATGGCCTTTGCCAATAGCTTTGAAGATTGTGATGGAATTCCTCAAAACCGTTATCAGCAAGAATACCGCGCTTGTTTGCGAATGGAGATTGCTGGCGATTCAAATGTTGATTGCATCGAATGCCTCTTTAGTGAGCAGGAAAAGTCCAACCCCTATGTTGATGCTCTTGGCGTGATAGCAGGACCTTTGGCCTTTTTTGGTTCAGCTTATATGGGTTATAAAAGTCAAAAATCGTGGGCCAATGCCTACCGTGACTCTAATGTCGCTCATGCCAATGCGCAAACAGATTGGGCCAATGCCTACGCACATGGTTTTGATGCCTGTACTACACGCTTTGATTCTTATCTCGACTATAATATTGAAAGGGGAGCAAACCCCATTTTGCCTGAACAGGCAGAAGGCTTAATGCAATGTAATAACCAGCCTATTGGTATGTATTCCGGGTTTGGGGGAATGCACCAGGGCATTTTTGGTGGTGTTGGCAATCCTTGGTTATCGGGTGGATATACTGGCGGCTTTTTAGGCGGCATGATGGGTGGAAATTATGGCGGTGGAAATGGCCAGATCTATCCCGGTGGATTCGGTATTGGTGGTCAATTTCACTTTGGTGGACCTGGTGGAATTCATGGTCCAGGAATGATGCCCGGATCAATGGGCCTAGGCGCTTGGGGTAACGGTTATGGTTACGGACCCGGCGGAGGGGCCGGAGCAGGATTTCAATTTGATCTTGGCTTTGGTGTCGGAGCAGGTGGTCCTGGAGGCTGGGGCTACGGCCCTGGTGCTGGTGGCGGTGTTTACGGACATGGCGGCTGGGGTAATGGCTCAGGTGGCTGGGGTGATGGTTTAGGCGGTTACGGACATGGTGGCCTGGGTGGTTATGGTTCAGGCGGTTGGGGTCCTGGTGCTGGCGGTGGTGTTTACGGACATGGCGGCTGGGGCGGAAATGGCCCGGGCGGTTGGGGTCCTGGTGCTGGCGGTGGTGTTTACGGACATGGCGGCTGGGGCGGCAATGGTTCAGGCGGCTGGGGCGGCAATGGTTCAGGCGGCTGGGGCGGCAATGGTTCAGGCGGCTGGGGCGG
>JBFGZE010000044.1:0-25504 GCA_041586955.1 Bacteriovoracaceae bacterium | reverse complement strand
AAGCTGAGCATTAGATGCCGCTGGCAGAAGGCAGAAAGCTTCAGTTTAAGTTCCGTTAGCCTAAAGTTAACGGAAGTTTATACTCCTGATGCCCGCTGTTCGCGCACATTTTAATTTTTTTATGGGGTAATTGACGTTTAAATTGGCGGATTATATCCATCGAGGTTGGGCCCGGCGCTTTCCAAAAACAGAAAATTTTGGGTTTATTCATCCCCTGAGCCCCGTCCCTCTTTCGCCTCACTGGCCAAAAGCGCTTCAATCGCCTGTTCTGATTCAAATTGGCCATCATAAAGAAATTCTAATTCCGGCACATGGCGAATTTGAAGAACCTTGCCAAGCTCAGTACGAATCCTACCGGCCATCCCTGCTAACGCTTTTTTGACATCACCACGGATCGAAGGGTCAAAGGTATCCCAATAAACCTTGGCCATTTGATTATCGGGAGATAATTCTACTTTGGTAATCGAAACGAATTGCACACGTTTATCATTGGCACCGGATCTTAAAATTTGATTAATCTCATTTAAAATTCGATGCGCAAATTTTTCTTTTTTAAATGGTATCTTACCGGCCATCTATTAAACCTTTACTTAAAGAGAAGGTTGCTCAGAGGAAGAATCTTCGGCCGCCGCAGCTGCTGCTTCTTCTCTTGCTTTCTCTTTTGCAGCAATCTCTTCGGCCTTGACAACATCATCATAAGTTCTTTTCTTCTCTTCCATTAAATAGGCTTCAAAAAGGTCACCTACCTTAACGTCGTTATGTCCTTCAAGGCCAACACCACACTCGTAACCATTTTTAACTTCTTTAACATCGTCTTTAAAGCGCTTAAGAGATGACATTTTACCATCAAATACAATTTTACCATTGCGAAGTAAGCGGACTTGACAGCCAACTTGAATGTTCCCATCAATAACAACGGAACCAGCAATAACACCAACTTTAGGAACAACGAAAGTATCTTTAACTTCAGCTCGGCCGATATATTTTTCAATAAATTCTGGCTCGAGCATTCCTTCAATCGCCAACTTAACTTCATTGATCAGGTCATAGATAACAGAGTAGGTTCGAACTTCAATTCCTTTTTCCTCGGCCAAGCGGCGCGCAGTGGTTAAAGGACGCATATTAAATCCAATGAGGATTCCTTCTGAAGACTCGGCCAATTGAACGTCATTATCGTTAATTGCACCAACACCGCCACCAATCACTTTAACTTCTACTTCATTCGAAGAAAGAGCGACGAGGGCCTGTTTGATCGCTTCAAAAGAACCTTGAACATCCGAACGAATAATGAGGTTAAGCGATTTTTTCTCTGCATTTTCACCAGTGGCCTGAGCAAAGAAGTCCTCCAAAGAAATGGTTTTCTTGGTAGGAGTCGCTTCCAACATTTTTCTTTCGTTAATACGATTTTGAACAATCTTTTTAGCTTCTCTTTCGTTTTTAACAACATTGAGAGAATCACCTGGAGATGGAGCTTGATCGAGACCCAAAATTTGAACCGGAATAGAAGGCCCAGCTGAAGGCAATTGCCTTCCCAAATGATCTGTTAAGCTACGAGCTCGCCCGTAAGTTTCACCAACAACGACACTATCACCCTTTTTAAGAGTACCTGATTGAACTAAAATTGTAGCAACAGGACCACGCCCGCCTTCAATCTTTGATTCGATCACAACCCCCTCGGCCTTGCCTTTAGGATTTGCTCTCATCTCCATCATTTCGGCCGTTAAAGCAATAGACTCAAGAAGGTTATCAACACCATCTCCAGTTAATGCTGAAATATGACAGAACATGGTTTCCCCACCCCATTCTTCAGGAGTGATACCAAACTCAGATAATTCATTTTTAATACGATCTGTATTAACACCTTCTTTATCGCATTTATTAACAGCGATAATTATGGGCTTGTTAGAGTTTTGACAAAATTTTACGGATTCCCGCGTTTGAGGCATGACACCATCATCAGCAGCAACAACTAAAACAACAATATCAGTAACATCAGCACCCCTTTGTCTCATCGAAGCAAAGGCGGCATGACCAGGCGTATCAAGAAAAGTTAAGTTCTTTTCACCAACAGAAACTGAGTAGGCGCCGATATGCTGAGTAATTCCACCAGCTTCTCCCGCAGCAACCTTGGCCTTACGAATATGGTCTAATAAAGTCGTCTTACCATGATCAACATGACCCATAATAGTAATGATAGGATCACGAACTGGAAATGCTGACTTTTTATCTTCAGTGACATCTTGACTTCCAATAACGGCTTCTTCGTCAAAGGCAATATTTTCTACACGATAACCATAGAGCGCAGCAATTTCACTTGCTAACGCCATACCAATATAATCGTCACCCTTAATTAAGAGGTTAATATCGAGGCATTTATCAACTAATTCTTTAAGTTTAACCTTAAGTTTTTTGGCCAAGTCAACTGCTGTCACCACATTATGAATACGTGCCACTCGTTTTGAATCTTTTAGTTCTGTAATCTCAGTACTTTGAGTTGGACCGCTATACATTCTTTTTCTTTTAATCGTGGTATAGATCGGACGGCCTGTACCACTAAGAGCAGCATAAGATTTTAATTCACTATCCGCTCTATCTTGAGTCAATGCCTGCGATTTATTAATATTAGATTTCTTTCCAGACATCATTGAAGCAAGGCCACCAAGTCTCTTTTTAGAGCCCTGTGGTGCAGAGTCTGTACTAGCAGCAGAAGGAGCAGGGGTATTTCGATCAACAGGCGCTTTGCTTTCTGTTGTCTTGGCAGCTGGTTTACTTTCAGGAATAAAAACTGGCGTAAAGCGATGAACTTTCTCTCGGTAAATTTCCTGATCAGGTGTTTCGCTTTTCTCAGTGGTCGACTTTTCTACCGGAGCTTCTTCAGGAGCCTTCTCTTCAGGCTCAGGAGTGGCCACCACACGAAGACCTGTGGGTCTATCGCTATCAAGACTTCCCGTAGATGCCTTTGCCGTTTCGGTCTCCGCTGTCTCACTGACACCCAAGGCCTCACTTAATGTGGAAGAGCTACTTTCTACCGGCGCTGTGGTCGTCTCATCTTCACCTGCAGCTGCAGGAAGGTCACTTTCATCAACAGAACTGGCCTTTTTACGAATGACCGATTTTTTCTTTCGAAGAGTAACCTTTTTAGAGGGCCCATCTTCTTCTGAAGTCGCTGGAGCCGCCTCTTTTTCGACCTTCTTAGTAGTCGTCTTCTTTTTGGCCACTTTCTTTTTAACAACTTTCTTCTTAGTTGTTTTTGTATCGGCAACAGCTGGTGTTGCTGAAAAAATCGCCATGGCCCTTTCTAAATCTTCATCACTTAGAGAAGTCATATGGTTTCTTACAGCAAAACCTTCACCCTTTAGTTTCTCTACGAGGTCTAAAGGTCCGATGCCAATTTCTTTGGCCAATTCAAATATCTTTTTGGACATTCTATATCTCCATATCCTATTTAAGCTTAAATGCCGCTAATTCTTCACGTAATCGTCTTTCTGCGTCACTAAACTTATCTTTCTGCTCGCTTTCTTCATCAACTTCAGTTTTCAACATGCCACGGTAAGCTGGAACAGCAGATGCTGAAACAAGCTCGTCATCTTCTTCTGGTTGTAAAATCGCTTCACCGGATTCAATGAACTTCAGTGTTTCGTCGATAATTGCCTGAGCTTCTTCTGGTGTATTTTCCAATAAACGAGAAAGGTCATGCGGATCAACCACACTTAAGTCACCAATCGCCGTGATACCATTCATCACCATAACCTGGGCCGAGGACTCATTAACTGTAGGAATCTGAATCAGGTTCTCAACAGATTTCTTTATTTTTTCTTGTAATTTCGTTTTAGAGATAATGTTGATTTTGTATCCTGTTAACATGGCAGCTAAACGAACATTTTGCCCACGTCGGCCGATGGCCAAAGATAATTGATCTTCTTCAACAACAACATCCATGCTTGATTCTTCATGGTCCATCATAATATTGGATATATCAGAAGGAGCAAGAGCAGCGCGAGCAAAAGTTCCAAGATCGGCATCCCACTTTACGATATCGATTTTTTCACCTTGCAATTCAGTAACAACATTTTGGACACGACTTCCCTTCATACCGACACAAGCGCCAACGGGGTCAATATCACTATCACTGCTGATCACGGCAATTTTAGCACGGTGACCTGGCTCCCTGGCCGCAGACTTTATAATAATAGTTCCATCTTGAATTTCAGGAACTTCAATTTCAAAAAGTTTAACAAGAAATAAAGGAGATGTGCGCGAAAGGCGAATTTCAGGCCCTCTATTAGTCATCACAACTTCGCTCAAATAGGCCTGAATACGATCACCTGTTTTAAAGTTTTCACCAGGAATAATTTCACGTCTTGGTAGAACGGCATCGGCTTTTCCTAAGTCAACAACAATATTTCCTCTTTCATAACGGCGAGCGATCCCTGTAATAAGTTCTCCCTCTCTATGCTTAAATTCAGAGAACAGAATTTCTCTTTCAGCGTCACGGACTCGTTGAAAAATAATTTGTCGTGCTGTTTGAACATCAACACGTGTAAAGTGAGGATTCTCAATACGAATACCTAATTGATCACCAACCTCAACATCTTCATCAAGATCTTTTGCTTCTTTAAGATTAATCTCAACAATTGGGTCGCGAACATCATCGACAACATTTTTATATTGATAGATTTCAATTTCATCTTCAGAATCGTTATAGCGGGTTTCATACTCACCTTGGATACCGTATTTTTTACGGGCGGTGACTAAGAAGGCTTGCTCAATGGCTTGAATCACAATCTTCTTTTCAATACCTCTATCTTTTCCTAGAGTTTCAATCACTCGACTAAGCTCTGAAAAATTCATACTCTATTTCCTTCTTTTCAAACCATCTAATCTTCAAGATGGGCCTTTTTTAAATTATTAAATTCTATTTCTATCTCTTTTTCTTGGTATTTAATTGTTAAAGTTTCACCGTTACACGCCAATAACTCTCCGGTGATGTTTCGTTGGGATAAAACTCGCTTCGGCAAATCAGCATACTTCAATTGATCTAACTTCTGTCGCAATTGCAGCCCTATATTTTTACCAATCGCTGCCTCAAAGTGGCTTTTCTCACGCAAGTGACGATAAACCCCAGGAGAAGAGACCTCTAACACGAGTTCCGATGGCATCCACTCCTCTTCTTCAATAAATGGCGTGAGAGCACGGTCTACCTTCATACAATCTTCGATTACTGCAGAATTTGTTTCTGGGTCCATGATAAAAAGGCGCAACAATTGATTACCTGGAATATACTCCAAGTCATATAACTTTAAATTACAATCGGACTCAACAACCGTTTGGCAAAGTGAATAAAACTTTTGCTCTATTCCTTTCCTCTCGCCGTTCCAATTTATCAAAAAAACCTCTTTTTTGTAAAAAAAAGGGTGGCGCTAAAAATAAGACCACCCTACCCAAAAACAATAATTTATAGAGCAATTTAGGATTAGCAGATAAAAAAAGATTAATCAAGCCCCTTATCAAAAACCTTTATATTACTGTGCAGCATTATATAGGCATCATGACCATTTTGGTAAAACTTTCTTGCGATGCGATGAACGCGCCAACCCATATTTTTGTAAAGACTTATCGCCGCATGGTTTTCGCAATCAACCTCTAAATAACCCTTGTTGAAAGCTTTTGAGGCCAAAAACAAGCATGTATCCGCAAAAAAAGACCTACCTAACCCCTGACCCCTAAGTCGCTTTGCAATAACAATCTTCAATAAATGGGCGAGTCCCTCAAATTGATCAACTTCAAATAGGGCCAGGCCACCCAATCGAAAATCTTCCTTGTGAACCATTAGAAACAATTGATAATGACGGGGTGATTTATCTAAGCCACTCCAGGTGGATTCAGTCCATGGAGTATTCATCTCCTGATCCAATTCAATGATCTGCCTCTGCCAGGCGCTCAATTGACAATTATTGGCCAATTGGCCCCAATAAAGCAATTGATAATTAAAATAAGAATTCATGGGTAATCTTTTTGGAAATACTACCAAGAAGGTTTTTCATCAATTCGAGCTGGTTTGATTTATTAGATTGCGACTTAGTTTGTAAAAATAGCTCAAGATTAACCAATTCGATGATATAGGCACGTATCATAGGCCCTGTAACCAAGGCATCACATTTTTTTTGAAGCTTAACCTCTGTCTGATAAATGCCATGGCCCTGTTTCCGTGCAAATTGATTCAATTTTTCAAATAAAACCATTTGGTAAATTAGGGGTTTAATATCGGCCAGTTTCTGATAATTGGCCTTTAAACCTACCTTCTGATTGTCTATTTGGTGGCCAATGAAAGGCAATAAATGGCCGTTTGGCCATTGGCATTGATAAGCGCTCACCGCGTAATGCCAATTTTTAAACTCACTATAAAAGACGACTTTCCCAGGAATTCGAAAAAGGGCCAAATCCCCCTTATCGAAGTCCTTATTTTTCCAATCATTGGCGAGCAATTGACTGAAGTAAAGAGGTAAAAGTATTATCAAAATTTTGGTAATCACAAAATCCCCACTGTGGCCTACCATCATTATAGGGGTAATCAAGCCTACTATTCAAGTGGCAAGCAGTATCACGACTTTAGCGGAAGGGAGAATTAAACAGGTGAACCAAGCTCGATATTACCAATAGCACCCTGAGTCTGGGGTTTTGTCTCTTGCTGAAAGCGAATTTTAACCATGGGGTTAAATGTATAGCCGTCTTTTCCACGGACAATATACTTCCTTTTGACCCCTGAATCATTTTTAGGTTCAATTAATTTCCGAAGGCGACTAACAGAAGTATAAATCAATTTGTCATGAATTAGAGGGTTGTATTCATCTTTCCAAATACATTTCGCCAGTTGCTCTTTATCAAAATAAGAGCCAGCATTTTTGGCCAATAAAAATAAAATTTCCAAGAGAATAAAGCGGTGCTTAAAATCTATTGTTCCAAGAGTACGCTCTTTAATCTTACGATTAACACGGTCTAAATATATATCAACACTACTATCATTCACATCTTGAATCTCAGAATCAATTAACTGAGATAAGCGTTTAAAAACACGGGCATCAGTCGACTCTTTTGCTAACTCAAAAAAAGTTAAGGCCTGGTCGTACTGACCATTTCTCTTAAAAACAACACCTTTACCAAGTAAAATATAACCGTATAAATTCCAGCATTTTTTCCCCTGAAGGGTTTGGTTGGCCAAGCGATAAAAGTCGAGAGCTTTTTTAGAGTCATCCATTTCATTATATACTTTTGCGGCAAATAAAAAGCGGGCGCCCGATAAATAATTCTTTTTAATAATAGTTAAAAGCTCCCCTAGTTGCTCTAAATACGCTAAGGACTTTTCAAATTCTCTTCTATTAAAGCAATTGACGGCCAAAGAAAGAAGACATTTGGACAATAGCTCAGGCTCATTTTCTTCACGTGACTTTTTATGCGCTAATTCGAACTGGATTCTAGCTTGATCAAAATCCCCTTTATAATTATTCACGATGCCAACATTATAAAAATATTCAGCGTTAAGAGTGCCTAAGGCCGTACTCATTTTTTCAACAATATTATCAGCATCCTGAATATACAGGCCCGCCTTATGGTCATCCAATTGCTCAGAGGCGATACGAATAAGAAAACCTAAAATTTTAAATTTTGAATAATAATCGCGAGGTTCCTCTGTGAAACTGAGGGCCTTAATAAAATGAGTTTCAGCTTTTCCTAGGTCAGATTTATCGTAATAAATTTTGCCCAATTGATAATGAGATTTCCCTAATTCATACGAACTGATTTCAAGTGATTCACCGAGAAGATGATCTCCCTCTGGAATAACACCTAAAGCGCTTCCTAAATGAACCGAGTTTCTTAATTCTTCATGCCCTTGAATCTGGGTCATATCCACTCCCTAGTGTTCCCCTCTTCCTTATGCCGGTAGGCAATATTGTCATATCATGGGGCTAAGCTAAACGTCAAAAACCTTCTGATTTCTATGTAAAAAGGTCATTTTAACTCATTGATTTATAAGGACTCCATTGATATGTTACTTTGCCAAAATAGGTGATTTTTTTCTTTGATGGAGCCCTAAGTATGCCAAAATTCGATATTGATACCATTAGACACACAAGTGCGCACCTCATGGCCCAAGCAATTGAACGATTATGGCCAGATAGTCATGTTCAATTTGGAGTTGGCCCTGTCATTGATAATGGCTTTTACTATGATATTGATATGGATCATCGCCTAACAGATGAAGACCTTAAAAAAATCGAAAAGTTAATGAAAGCAATTATCAAAGAGAAAATCCCGGTTGAGAGAATTGTCATGCAACGGGATGAGGCCATTCGTTTTTTTCAAGATAAAGGCCAAACCCTCAAGGTAGAATTGATTGAAGCGATTCCCGAAGGTGATGAAATCACGTGCTATAAACAGGGTGATTTTATTGATCTATGCCGTGGACCTCATGTTGAAAACACCTCTCAATTACCTATGAGTTTTAAATTGCTCCACACTGCAGGTGCCTATTGGCGTGGGGATTCCAATAACCAAATGCTTCAAAGGATTTACGCTGCTTCCTTTGCTGACCGCAACGAATTAAAGGATTATCTAACATTCCTTCAAGAGGCAAAGAAAAGAGACCATCGTAAACTAGGTAAAGAATTGGAGTTATTTCATTTCGAAACAGTTGCACCTGGCTCTCCGTTTTTTATGCCTAAGGGTGCAACAGTTTATAATGAATTGGTCGACTTCATGAGAAGAATTTATCACCGTTTTGGATACGATGAAGTCATTACTCCCCAAATTCTTGATTCAGACCTATGGCATACAAGCGGTCATTACGCTCACTACAAAGAGAATATGTACTTTTCTAATATCGATGAGCGTGAATATGCAGTAAAACCAATGAACTGCCCCTGCCATATGCTGATGTTTAAACATTATAAATACAGCTATAGAGACCTCCCTCTTCGTTATGCCGATTTTGGTCGCCTTCACCGCTACGAAAAAGCTGGGGCCCTGGGAGGACTCACTCGCGTGCGCACCTTTTGCCAAGATGACGCCCATATATTTATCGACATCGATGGAATAGAAAAAGAAATCGTTAACCTAATGGAAATGTTTTTCGTTTGCTATAACCATTTTAAATTCCCAAATATAAAGGTCAATCTATCCACTCGCCCAGAAAAAAAGGCCGGTGACGATGCAACATGGGACAAGGCCGAAAACGCTTTAAGGTCGGCACTGGAAAAAAGTGGTCATGACTATGCGATTAAAGAAGGTGATGGTGCTTTCTATGGGCCAAAAATAGATGTAGAAATTTCTGATGCTTTAGGGCGTTACTACCAATTGGGAACAATACAATTAGACTTTCAGCTGCCTGAACGTTTTGACCTTAAATATACGAATGCTGAAGGAAATGACGAGCGTCCCGTTGTAATCCATCGCGCCTTATTAGGGTCATTAGAACGCTTTTTTGGCGTTTACTTAGAACATATTGCAGGTGCCTTTCCATTTTGGTTAGCTCCAGAACAAGCAGTCATTGTCCCTGTTAATAATGAACAGCACTTAGAATACGCCAATGACCTTTGCCAAAAGTGGATGTCAAAAGGCTTCCGTATTCGAGTCGATGATCGCAACGAAACGATGGGCTATAAGACTCGTCAAATTCAAAAAGCAAAAGTTCCCTTTATGCTAGTTATAGGGGATCGTGAAATGGAAGAAAAAACAGTTAGTATTCGGGCCTATGGAGAGAGAAGTTCGGAGTCTTTATCGATTGAGGAACTTAACGCTAAGTTTGATGAGCTCAGCGCCCAAAAAATGCCGGATGCCCTTCGCTAACTAAAGGACAAAGGATTGCTCATGACAGACAAAAATATCCTCCTCATGTGTGGAGGCGGTGGTAGCGAGCACGACATTTCATTAATTTCTGCCCGCTTCCTCCAAGAAAAATTGGATGCAATCCCTAATACCCGGTGCCATTGGGTAGAAATAAAACCAGACGGAACTCGTGTTGATGCTAGAGGTCTTGAGGTCGAGCTTAGAAAAGATAAAACGCTTACAACCAATGAAGGTCAGTACCACCTCGACTTTGCCATACCGTGCTTTCATGGCCCACCAGGGGAGACAGGTCATATCCAGAGTGTCTTTGAGTTAATGAGTCTTCCCTATCTTGGTAGTGGTCCGGAAGCAAGTACTCTTTGTTTTAATAAAATCTCTACAAAGTTATGGTTGACCCAATTGGATATTCCCAATTCGCCATTTTGTTTTATCAATAATTTAGACTCTGATGAAATCGACAAGGCAAGCACTTTCTTTAAGGAGTATGGTGATATTTTTGTTAAAGCATCAAGCCAGGGCTCTTCTATTGGTTGTTACCATGTGACGGATGCCGATGAACTAGTACCGGCGCTGAGAAAAGCATTGGCCTTATCACCCTACGTCCTATTAGAAAAAACCATTATAGGTCGAGAATTGGAAATCGCGACCTATGAATTTGAAAATAAAGTCATCGCGACCCAACCAGGTGAAGTTATTTGCCCTAAAGGTTTTTACACCTATGAAGAAAAATACAGTAAGCAAAGTCATACTAAGACGCTTTGTCCAGCACCGAATTTAACTCCTGAAATTATTGAGGCACTTCAGATCAATTCCATCAAGGCCTTTAAAGGACTTAAGCTCAAAGACCTAGCAAGAATCGATTTTTTTCTGACCACAGATGGGCAATTCTATATTAATGAGATCAATACCTTTCCTGGTCATACCCCAATCTCCATGTTTCCAACTTTATTAGAGAACCATGGTCATTCTTATCAACAATTTCTAGAAGAAAAAATAAACCTAACCCTTTCTCCATCATAGAGGCCCTTATGGAAAATTTACCACTCATCAATCAAGAAAGCGAAAACTACGCCAAGGAAATATTGGCCAAACATTACGCCAATGATATGATACCTGCTGAAAAGAAGGCCTATCTCACTGATTTGAAAAATTCCATTGGCCCTTATATGGCCATTCAAGCTCCAAATGGCATGACCCATTATATGATGGATGCTGCTAGTCAGATCGCCACATTAGGATTAGGCTTTAACGCCATGCCATTAATGGCCCCGGCCCATTTTCAGGAATCCTATACCAATAACCCTAATTCAAAAAACATTTTAAAGGTCCATAAGGGGTGCCAATCTTTTCTCAAAAGAAAACTTAATTGGGAGAGAGTCTACTCGCGCTATACAAACTCAGGTGCGGAGGCCAATGAAACAGCTCTCGGCCTATGCTATAGCTCAAGAGTTTACCCTGAAGCGAAAAAAATTCTTGCTTTTGAAGGTTCCTTCCACGGCAGAATGCTGATGTCTCTTCAGGCCACATGGAACCCAAGTAAGAGAGAACCTTTTGCCTGGGAAGGTCATGAGGCGATCTTCGCGCCCTACCCCGAGTACAAAGGCGATGAAATCACTCACACAATTCCGCAAGACTGGCATCAAAATTGGGAAAACCCCGCTATTACCAAGTCGGCCTTTAATAAAAAATTATTACAAGACCCTCAAATCGAAAAAGAAATCGACTCACTATTAAAGGTTAAATCAATCATAGACAGTAAAGAGGTCTTTTCAATAATTATCGAGCCAATGCAATGTGAAGGTGGAGATCGCTATAGTACCAATCGCTTTCACACCGCCCTTTTAATTATGGCACGCACCCATAATATCCCCCTTATTTATGATGAAGTCCAAACTGGTTTTCATTTAGGCCGTGAGTTTTTTTGGCATAAGGCCTTTAATCTTCAAGACCAATTTGGCAAACCACTTCTTCCCGATTACGTCACCTGTGCCAAAAAGGCGCAAGTCGGTATGGTTTTATCTCCCCATCGCTCTACGGCGATTCCCCTAGGAGAAATGGAATTTCAGGTGGCCTCTCTTATCAGGGGGCTCTCTCATGGGCTGGCCCTCGATCAAATGCAAAAACAGATCCATCAATTGGAAAATGAAACCAGACAACAGCTCGACCAATTAATTACCAAATATAGTGATCATATCGAATGCCCACGCCTTCAAGGAATGGCCTTTGCCTTTGATTTTAAAAATAAGGATTTTATCCCAACATTTATTGCTAAACGTTTTGAGTTTGGACTTCTTTATTATCCTGCAGGATCACATACTCTGCGCTTTAGGCTCAATACGGCGTACAAAACAGAAGACCTCCAGTTCCTATTCGAGCAACTCGATACCTTGTGTAATGAAATCTTTAATCAAGTAGAAGGTACGCGACCACAAATGGCGGCCACTAAAAATAAAAGTGCTCAATCACTTTACCAATGGCATGAATACCTAACAGAGCTAAAACTTAAGTCATTACAAGGTAATTTGCCTCAAATGGATCAAGTCATCGCCCATATTAACGGTCTTCTCGTCACAGATGAAGAAATTGAATTAGTCGTCATAGATGGGCAAAACTTTTCTCAATTCAAAGGCCAAATTCAAGAAATCCAAGAGCAAGTCTATGAAGTGACCAGACAAACCAACATTGAAAAATTTGAAGCTGTGGCCAAGAACCAAAATGGAATTGCCCTCGCTTTTTGCCAAAAAGGAATTATCAAGGCAATGACCTTTGCCGGACCAATGTCCTTAACTCCTCTGGAAAGAGGTATCAGACGAGATCCAGATTTTAATAACCCCAAGGCGCTCTACATGCTCGATGCGACTGTTCGGCCAGATTTCCAAGGTCGCTCAATGGGCGGCAAAATTAAATCTGCCCTCATCGCCATTGCCATTTCCAAAGGTATTCAAAAAATAACAGGACGCAACAGAGATCGCCTTGCTGGTAGTATGCTCGCCATCAACCAATCTTTAGGTGCTACCGAATTATTCTATATGCCCGAGGACTACCCAGACTTTGAGGAACATCGCGATGTTCTCTTTTATGAAATTAAGACCCAATGGCAAGAAGAATCAATTAACCTATCGAATGGCCATCATTCTCATCATCGAATGGAACAAATGACGGCAGAACAAATAAAAGAGTTAATGCCAATAATTAACAATAAAGTTTGCTTATCTAATTTTGTGTCTGAAAAATTCCTAACTCACGTTGAGTCTATTTTCAATTTATTACCAGAGTCACTCCGCCATGGTTTTACCGCCAGTGGACAATCAGAATGTGTTGATAAATTGGCGAAAACAATTTGGTTTAAGCAGAAAAAATCGGCCAAGCATTTAACGTTTAAAGGTCATCATTTTGGTAATGGTTCTTTCTTAAGTCGCTCGCTAGGAAATACCTGTGATAAGGAACCTGGTTACTTTGACGTCGACCAAATGGAAACCCCTACCACTGAAAACTTTCAACAAGTTCTAAAAAGTGTAGAAGATCAACTCAAAAAGGAACAATATTTAGCAATCTGGATTGAGCCCTTACCTCAAAACATTCTTAAACCTGTCCCCAAAGAATTCTTAAAAGGTTTAAGAGGGTTGGCCACAAAATATGAGACACCTCTACTCTATAATGAAACGGCTTCTAAAGCTTACCATTATCACCAAGACACTTTCCTCGCTGCAAGCGATCCGGAAATTACACCAGACGGAGGCTTTTTCTGGCTAGGAGGTCAAGGGGCATTGGTCTTTATCGAAGATCATCTCTTTCTTGAAAAACCACTCATGATGATCTCTACTTGGGATGGAGATGAGTTGGCCATGGCACTCTATCATCAATACTGTGACCGCTGGCACCAAAATCACGAGAAAATGAATCGTATCATTGATACATTTGAAAAAGACTTACGCCTTAAACTCACAGAGTTCGGTATAAGCGATATTTTCCTCCACCGGGGGAAAGGACAATTTACAGGAAATTGCCCACTTCATTATCAACCGTACTTTAAAAAAGAGGGGCAAACCTACTTTGTATGCCCTTCATTAGCTCAAATGCAACAATTTTCCAAAATGATAACAAATGGATAAAAACATGGACCAAGGTTTCCCTTTTATAGAATACAAATATGGTGACACATTTCTTGAGTGGGGTCTGGCCCACGGCGAGGCCTTTCGCGAGAGCATAAGAGAGTTAGCGAATATTCGACAAGAGCTTATGTTAAACAAAAACCCTCTTTTAAAAAATCACCTGGCGCCCTTGGCCCAGGCCCAATGGGACGTGACTAAAGATTTTGCGCCTCATTGGTGTGACGAATTAGAAGGTATCCGCCAAGGTGCGAATCTTTCTTTAGAAGAGATAGTCATTCTCAATAACTACACAGACTTTAGAGATATTGAGTTGCCCGAGGAAGGGTGCTCCACCATGCATATTCGCACGCCGGAAGGTGAATTGTCAGGTCAAACATGGGATATGCACCAATCAGCAAAAGATTTTCTTTGTCTTATTCGTGTCCCAGAGACAAATAAAAGCTCCGAACTTCTTTGTTTATCATTGGTAGGTTGTCCGGCCTTAATGGGGATCAACACCAACAATTGCCTAGTCGGCGTTAATAATATTAATACTCAGAACGCCAAAGCGGGGATCATTTGGCCAGTCTTTGTTCGTGCACTACTCGAAAAACAATCTGTCAGAGAAATGGACGATATGCTCAAAAACTCTCCAGTAACGAGCGGCCATAATTATATCGTCTCTGACCCATCTATTGGAGAGCACTGGGAAGTCACTCCAAACCATTCTGAATGTGTTGGCCAAACTAGTGCTGACAAACCTTACGCTTTTCACACCAATCATTGCCTAGGTGACGTGATTCAAACTATGGAAATGAAAGACTCCATCAGCTCAACAACTCATAAAAGATTTGAATTATTAACAGAAAAAGCAAATCAAGTGCGAACCCTTTCTGACCTTAAGAACTTATTCCAAAACCACGATAACTATCCAATGAGCCTTTGTTCACATTATGAATCTGGTGCCCAAGACCCTTCAACAACTTGTGGGGGTGGCATTGCAAACTTAAGCGATGGGATCTCCTCTTTTTGGCGAGGCTGCCCAACTTATGACGACAATTATAAAGAATATCATTTTACCATTAGTGACAACGCTGGAAAAAAAACTTTTCGTAGGAAGGAATAAATGAGCTCCCCCTTTTACTTAACTTGGCAAAATCAAAGTATGGCAAATTGCTTTAAAATTAAAGGGGTCGATGCATTTCATTATATAACAGAAGATGACCAGGCAATTTTGGATATGGTCTCCACCAGTTATCACCTATCCTTTGGACTCTCCCCACAAATCATTATTGACCGCATCAAAGAACAAACTGACCGCTTTTTGGCGGCATCACCGAAGGCCATTTTTACCGAAAAAGAGAGTCTCGCCAACTCTCTAATAGATAAAATTGAAAGGCCTGGGAAAATTTTCTTCACACTTTCAGGTGCAGAATCCATTGAAAATGCGCTTAAGATGGCACGCTTCATTAAAGGAAAAAATAAAGTTTTAGCGCGAAAAAACTCCTATCATGGTGCTACCCTTGGCGCGATTAGTATTAGTGGGGATTGGCGCAATCAGGCGATTAGCACAGTTGATGAGTGGACGGTTCGCATTCCGGAGCCAGAAAATGATCCGACTCTCAGTCAAACCCGCCAAATAATTCTCGATCATGGGCCAGAAAATATCGCTGCGATTTGTTTGGAAACAATTACCGGCGGAAATGGTGTCATCATTCCATCTCAGATGTGGTATAAAGGGATCCAGGATCTCTGTGATGAGTTTAATATATTTCTCATTCTCGACGAGGTCGTCTGTGGACTTTATCGTACCGGCAAGGCCTTTGGTTTTCATCATTACCCATTTTTAAAACCCGATTTTATTTGCTTGGCCAAGGCGCTAAGTGGCGGGATGGCCCCTCTCGGCGCCGTTTGGACGACTCCTTCTATTGCAGATTTTTTTGATAAACATATACTTCCGGCCGGACTTACAAATTATGGGCACCCCTTGACTTTGGCCGCAGGAATTGGGACACAAAATTTAATCAACCAGCAAGAATTTTTACCTCATCTTAATCAATTGATCAGTCAATTTACCGGCCATCTAAAACTTTTAGAACAATTGCCCCAGGTTAGCAGTATTAGAAACATTGGCATGATTGCCAATATTGCCTTAACTATTGATGTCGAATGGAGCACATTCTTAAAGCACGGGCTCTATATGATTACTGCTCCCAAAAACCTCATCGTCGCACCGGCCTTAAATATGCCTTTCAATGATCTTCAGCGTGGTATGAAAATCATAAGCGACATCATTCAAGGAAGGAAATCATGACAAAAATTTTTAAAGACGCTCAGTCGGCCATATTTGATATTAAAAGTGGTCAAACCTTGATGAGTGGAGGTTTCGGACTTTGCGGCATTGCTGAAAATTGTATCGATGCTCTAGCGCAGCGGAAAGATCTCACAGAGCTTGCCATTATTTCTAATAATATAGGAAACTCCGGTCGTGGCCTAGTTAAGTTACTTAAAAATCATCAAATATCAAAGGCCTATTGTAGTTATGTCGGGGGAAACCCTGATCTAGAAGAACAAATGCTTCGCGGTGAAGTGGAAGTAGAATTGATCCCCCAGGGAACCTTTTCAGAGCGTATCCGTGCCGCGGGACTTGGTATCCGCGCTTTCTATACCCCAACAGGAGTTGGAACCTTGATCGCCGAGGGCAAGGAGGTCAAAACCTTTGATCGCCCTTGCATTTTGGAGGAGGCGCTTCATGCAGACTTTGCGATTATTAAGGCCCAAAAAAGCGACACCTTTGGCAATCTATGGTTTAAAGAAACCGCTCGTAACTTCTCTCCTCTCATGGCCATGGCCGCAAAAGTCACCATCGTTGAGGTCGAAGAATTGGTCGAACTTGGGGAAATACCGGCCGAAGATGTCCACCTGCCGGGCATTTTTGTCCAAAGAATCTTTCAAGGTCAAAACTATAAAAACGAAATCGAATACCTCGTAACGAAGGATCAATAATGAGTTGGAATAAAAACCAAATGGCCGATGAAGTCATCTCCCTTTTTTCCAATAGCTGCTCTGTTAATTTAGGGATTGGTCTACCAACGATTATCGCAGAAAGAATCCCCAAAACATTAGATATTATTATACACTCTGAAAATGGTGTACTAGGGGTCGAGGGAAGACCTGCAAAAGATGAAGTCTCCCCTACACTTATCAATGCCGGAAAGGAAACAATATCCATTGCCAAAGGTGCTAGCTTCTTTGATAGCGCCCTCAGCTTTGGCATGATTCGTGGCGGGCATTTAGACTTCTGTGTCCTGGGCGGAATGGAAGTGGATACTAAAGGTAACCTCGCCAATTGGATGATTCCTGGAAAAAAAGTAACTGGTATGGGTGGTGCAATGGATTTGGTCAACGGGGCCAAAGAAGTGATTATCATGATGACTCATTTTAATAAAGCAGGAGAAAGCAAACTTAAAAAATTATGCGAACTACCTCTCACAGGTTTGAGTGTTGTTCATAAAGTTGTCACAGACAAAGGCCTTTTTACTCCCAATGGTAAAACCTTTGATGTTATTAAACTGGCACCAGGGGTTGTAGAGCAAGACTTAAAGTTGCCCTTATAGATGATAACGATTGAAAATTTGCTTTGAGTTTAATGAAATTTAAATTGGACTCTCGAACAAAAAAAAAGGGGCCCCCTGCAAAGGCCCCTCTCTTTTGGCTTCCTGCCTACTTATGAATAACTTCCTGTCATCCACAATCTTATTATAACCTATATTTTTATGCAAAAAAGAAAAAAGATTTTTGGGCAAATCTTTCCCAAGAAAATTTTATCGCTGATCATTTGACGTTTCTTTAGGGTCGGGAGAAAATAAAGTCCCCAATAAATCCTCAAGGAAATAGAATATGTTTAAACATTTTAAAAGGGCCTATAATTTTATACTGGGAAGAGATTCTTTTAAAATTCAGACATTTACCTATTATATTCCGGCGCCACCTCGTAGAAAAACCGGCTATAGAGAAAAAGAATTTGATAAAATCTTCTATCATTTTGTTAATCAAGGTTTTGAGATCCTTAATGTTCAAACTCAATCACATACAGGAGAATCGGGGTCGGGTATGTGGGTTTTATTCACTTTAAAGGCATTAAATCTAAAAGCTCAAGAATTAAACCTTGATAATTTTCCTGAAAGCTTTGGCCACACTGAACAGGCCCTCCACTATGAAGAGCGAGGTCCCCAATTAGAGATCTCAAACGATCTATGAAAGTTCAATTTGTTCTTCCTTTTATATTTGCCCTTTCAGTCAGCTGCAGTAGCATTGTTCACCTTATTAACTCAGAACAAAAGAGCGTTGAGATTGTTCCCGCCAATGCTAAAGTTTCCTGCGAAGCAAATACAGCACTTAGTATAGGCTCCAAGTCCCTACAAGCGAATACGTTTTTATTGGATTATTTAAAACGTCATCCTAATATTTCCTTTAAAAAGGCCGCTGCAATATTGGCGTTAACCCAGCTTTATTTTAGGCCCGAGACAACCACCCCAGGTTCTCGCTTCTATTATCTCATTGTAGATAAGGATAAATTTCAGGCCAATGACTTTAATAATTTGATGGAAAAAAACCAATCAATCAAATGGCCATTTTTAATCGGACTCCAACACCTTGCAGGTGGCGTAAACCCTCTGCTTTCACTCACGCGCCATATAGAGGGGCGTTTACCTGACAGGATCAAGGTTGATCAATACCTATCGCACTTTCTTCAAGAAAATCAGTCATCACCATTCTTTACTCAAAAAAAGAAGGCCCTCGAAGGTCTATTTTTTCGGGCAGGACAACCACTCAACGTTGGAGAAACTTTCAAACGATTTCAATTATTACCCTTTATGAAAAATAATCTTCAAACGGGCGTATCCACAAAGCAGTTTGCCCCACCCCTTTTCCCCACTTCTAAAAAAGGTCTTAAGTGCAACCTTGATTTTGGCCTCTACGATCACCAAGTTGTTGTAAACTCAAAAGAATGGGATTCCAATTTTAATATTTTCTCTCTTATCTTTAAGAACAAAATATTTGTCGGTGTTACAAGTAATGGCCCAGATTTTATCAAAGTCAACTCTCCAAAAGGCCCATTGATATCTAAAAACGCTCTCACTCCCTTGTCCTTTTGCCATCAAAAAAATGAAACATCACAAATGGCCCTTTTTTCATTACGTGGTCCTGATAGTGGCCAAATCCTTCACCAGCTAACGATGGACGAAGCTGTCATTGGCCACGATAAAGTGAGCTTAATAAAGTTATTGAAACAGGCACGTCATATTAAAACGACTAATCCTAGCCGCTATATATTTGAGTCACAATCTCTCCCCAGTCAAGAAGTTGATCGTATTCTTTCCACCAAACTAAACCCATATCATTCCAGAAAAATTGGTGAAGTATGGGGACTAATTTGGAAAAACAAGGAGTCCAGCTTAGTTATCGATGAGAGACAACCAACACATCTTTTATGCGATTAGTCATCAAGGGGCTGGCCTCCTCTCAGGTTATCTTGGAGCTAACAATCCCTAAAGAAAATGAGCACGAAAACCTGATGGGCATTCTCCAGCGCCACAATATTCCTATTGCCAGTAGCTGCATTGGGAGAGGTCATTGCCAAAAATGCGTTGTTAATCAGGATATTATGAGTTGCCAAATATCTCCATTCGAATTAAGTAATCAAAGTTCACCTACCCAGGATATTATTATTACCATCGATTACCTCTAGGGCCATTGCCAACCCTCTCCTCTCCTCGGTATCATATCAACAATGCAAAACTTATTTTTACTGATTTCATTTGTCTCTCTCTGCTTTTCAACCCATATATTTGGCGAAACAAAATCAGAGGAATTTAATATCACAAGCTTTAACTTAAGAAACTTTTGGTCAAAAAGGGGTCCTTCGACCTCTCTCAAGAAAGAAAAAATATTCTCCTTCATTAAAAAAAAACAATCTCATCTATTAGCTATCCAAGAACTTAAAACCCCAGAGACCTTCCGTAAGCAATTAACTGAGAAATTTCCCTTTTACGAATTAATAACTTCATCTTGCGGTGGCCTTGGTCAACAATACCTGGGAATCATTTACGACAAACGCTTATTTTCATTCATAAAGAAAGAAGAAATTAGCGAAATGTCCTTACAAAAAAATTGTCACTATGGACTTAGGCCTGCTCTCGTCTTAACTTTAAAAGAAAATTATAATTCAACTCTTATCCAAATTATAAATCTACATCTCAAGGCCGGTAGCGATGACAAGGCCCAAGTTAAACGGGAAAAACAAGTAAAGTATTTAAGTCTCTGGCTCACCAAAAATAATAATCTTCCTCATATTATTCTTGGTGACTTTAATATGACTGAAGAAATGTTCTTCTCTAAGCTCAATGATCAATTTATAAATCTAGTCAATGCAACCCAAACTATTAAATGTAGTAGTTATTGGTGGGGAGGTATCAATGATCGCCTTTTTTATCCCTCAAAAATAGATCATATTCTTTTTCATAATTTTTCCCCGTTATCTTATCAATCAAAGACTTTTGCTCATTGCCAACAAAATTTTTGCTTTCCCTCTAATGAAATGCAGTTAGGATCAAGTTATACCCACGTCAGTGATCATTGCCCCATTAATACAAAAATAAAGCTCGAAAAAAGGATTATCCCTTGAAATATTTATCAATTGATATTGAGGCCACAGGCCTTATGCCCGAAGACTTAATCATTGAATTTGCTGCTGTACCTTTTTGTTCAAAGGAAAGCAAAATTGAAGATAAACTCACTTTTCACCATTATATAAAATGCCCAAGCTTTGAAGAATTGAGGCCCAACCTTAATCCTTGGGTCATAGATCATAATAAAAAACTCATTGAAAAATCTCACGCTGAGGGAATTACTCTAGAAAGCTTTCGGGAAGGTCTGGCGGCCTATTTAACATCAGAAAAAATTATCAACTACTTCGGTAAAAACAATCAAATTACATTATTTGGAAAATCTCTAAGTGCCATCGATCTGCCGTTTCTATCACGAGACCTAGGTCATGAATTCATGAGAAACCACTTTCAACACAGACAATTAGACTTAACATCAGTGGCCTATCAATTAATTGATATGAATTATATTCCTGAAGAGTGTAGCTCAGGAACTGGCCTGATGAAATTTTTAAAAATGGGCGATGTTTGTCATACCGCCTTAGAAGACGCACTCAATACCGCTAAAATGTATCTCAAAATTTTAGAATTATTTAAGAGACAATAGTTTTTTGGGATTAATGGGCCTGGAATTGCGACGGATTTCAAAATGCAGATGGGGGCCAGTAGACCGGCCAGTGGAGCCCACTTGAGCAATGACCTGGCCACGCACCACACGTTCTCCACGTCTGGTAAAATTCTTTTTCGCATGAGCGTAAATACTAAAATAGCCACCGGCGTGGGAAATAATGGTAATATTCCCGTACCCACCCATCTTATTGCCAGAATAAACGACGACTCCATCCATAGTTGAAACAATATGGCTACCACTTCGGCCAGCAATATCGATTCCTTCATGCTTTTTCCCCCAGCGCTTACCAAAGCGACTAGTAATTTTTGTGCTTGAAGGAACAGGCCATAAAAAGCTCCGATTACTCAAAACCTCATCAATACTTAAGGATTTTGCCGCTTGCCCTAGGATGCCGCTAGAATGTGGTAAATAGACCCAATCACCTTCTTTAAATTCATTTTTTTTATTTGATTTTTCTATTTGCCAAGAAGGAATATTCAAAACCTTTCCAAGTTCTTTTGAAGAAACCGAGCGCTGGACTTGGATATAGCGTCCACTAGGAAAGTGTCCACAACCCATCAAAAAGATAAAAAATATGAATAAACATATTTTATTCAAGGGAGTCCTCCAAAGGACTCCTCTTTAATCAATTAATGATTTAAAGCATTGAGAAAGGAAGTCCACTTGCCATTCTCTTCGGCTACTCCCTGCAAAAGATTTATAAGAGTTAGGGAAATTTTTTCTTCGTCAATTATCTGACAATCAGTATCAACTTTACCTTCATGACCCTGATAATTTCCACCGATCCAAAAATATTTCCTATTACGAAAATCAGTTCTCTCGCCAACATTTTCCCTATAATTACGAAAACCTAATCCACCAAAAGAAGAGCCTTTAATATCAGGCCAGGGGAGATTTGGAACATTAATATTGATAAGCTCCATAGGAGCTAAGTTTTCAAAGGCACGAGTTTCAACAAAAATTTTGGCCACTTCAGAAGCACTTTCATAATGTGAATTAATGGAAGAATCAATAGTCGTTAAGCTAATTGATAAGGCCGGCACATTGTGAAATATAGCTTCTCTTGCTGCTGCGACTGTTCCGGAGTAATAAATATCTTGCCCTAAATTGGCCCCACGATTGATACCGCTAATCACAACATCAGGACGGGCATTTCCTAAGATTTCACTAACACCCATTAAACTACAATCTGCAGGAAAACCTGTGCAGCCAAAAATTCGGTCTGATACTTTTTGTACGCGTAAAGGATGATCCAAACTCAAAGTGTGCCCCGTCGTTGACCGTTCTTGTAGAGGAGCGACAACAGTAACATCCGCAATCGTTTTTAACTTTTTAAATAATTCATTAATACCAGGCGCATGAACACCATCATCATTAACGAGTAAAACCTTAACCATTATCTATATCCTTTTACCAAAATGATTGGAAAAATATTTGATGCCTTCTTCAACTTTTGGAAGATTAACGTTTCTATAGCATATTTCAACCTGATTATTAATAGGTAGGCTAATCGTTTTGAAAGAAAAGAGGTCTAATAAGCTGGGAAATATATTTGCATCCCAGGCAATGGTTAAATGAATTTCTAAATTTTTTTGTTCAAATAAGCCCAAGGTATGGCCAAGAAGATTACTCGAAAAGTTATAAATTTGGTCTGCTCCATGAATGGCCTGAATATCATTAAAATTAAGAATAATACCTTTAATAAACTGGCCACTTTTCGGGATATTTTGTTTAGCGAATGGATCATAATGCCAATAAAAGGGGGTTTTAAATTGATCGTAGTATTCTGCGCCTCTGTCATCACTAAATTGAAGGAAGGTGTTATTTCTATCTGGTAAATCATCTAAAAACTTTTGTACCATTGTTTCACTTTCATTTTCAAAATGAAAATAACGACTTTCTCCCGTTTGGAATGCCTTTTCTAATTCAAGGTAACGGTATTGCTGTAAAAAATTAAAAGATCTGGGACGAAAATCGAAATGAAAATGTTTAATGCCTAGAGATTGGCACTTATGAACTGTTCGTAAATCGTAAAGACCTTCTATTCTTATATCCGGTTTCATTAACCTTATTATACATAAATTTCTTAAGGCCATAGAAAAAGACTTCGGGGAAAGAAGTACCAACTGACTCGGGGTGAAATTGCATCGTTATCCCATTAGAAAGCTTCCCCATAAAAACCTCATTTTTCCCGAAGGCAAAATTTTCCACGTTACCGACAGCATCAACATGAAGGGAATTATATAATTGAACCGCAATCTTTTGGCCCCAAAAACGAGGATCAAGATCGTCCCAAGCGGGGATAAAAAGGTCTTCTCGAACCCCATGTAATGGGTTCGCTCTTTTTATAATTGAAAACTCCTGGCAAGACCAAATTAACTGGTGTCCCAAACAAATTCCCATAAGGTAAATATCGTTACATAAAATTAATTGCTGGATTGTAGAATAGAGATGCCTATACTCATCCGGATGCCCAGGGCCTGGGCCAATAATCACCGCTAAGTAATTATTGGTGATATCGATAAGATTCATAGAACAGATATCTCTATGATTAAGGACCTCAACTTCTGCCCCAAGACTTTCGAGCAACCCTTTCAAATTAAAGGTAAAACTATCATCAAAATCAATTAATAAAATTGCCATTAATGCTCAGATAAGGAAGTAAAATTATTATTACTAAAATTAACGAGAAAATTCACTGACCAGCGATTCTCTGCCCTGTTTCTCTCATGCTTAACATCAACTTTCCAACAATTATTAACAGGGGTATATAACGCCCGATAAATTGTTCGCTCCGTCTTTTTTTCCGCAATATCAAAGTCTAGGATTAATCCAAATGATAAAAGATCATTAAGATGTAACAGGCCATCAAAAATAAGGTCTTTGCTAACTGGCTCGCTGAAAGAGTCATAGCGGAAAGTATTTGAGATTTTAAACCGTTTGAAATTGCCACTCCATTGAAAATTAATAATATGGCCATTTGTTCGATAATAATAAATTTCACTGACCGAAAACGAAATCTGACGAAATGTTAAACCCGTCGCGATATGTAATCGCGTTAAATGGTCTATAACATCACTTGAACCACTCGAAAAATCATAACCTTGGGAAATATCGAAATATCCAACCTTTGAATAATTAAAATGATCCCATAATAATTTGTGATCATAGAGCCTATAGCTGGCCTTGGGGGTTTTTTTAATCATCGAATGATTCCAAAAAAACTCCACCGTATTCTTTAAAGGCAAGGATGAAGTCGCCGATTCGACATTAAACTCAAATTCCTTTTCTCTAGGAGCATCCCAATGATCAAAAAGGCCATCCTCTGTTAAAATCTGGCCAGCGAACTTTTCATTACCACGCACTGTTTGATCGAACAATTGATAATGTCTTAAACCGACTCGTTGATTATGCTTAATACTCGACTGGGTGAGAAGAACCTCGTCCTTTACAATACTGTTTTCAATTGGTGGCAAATAAGCAATAAGGCCATCGTCTTTACCTTTTTTCTTTTGAACATCCTGTACTTTTTCTTTGTCTCTTTTGATTTCTGAGTAGGATACCTTTTCGCGATAGGCCACTCCATAAACTTTAAATAAAGATAAAGACAGCTCGGATTCAGTTAAATAGCCAATCTTAGAAAATGTTTTTTGCTCTTGTTCTTGAGGGAAATCATACTGCTGATAATCCAAAGTCATGCGGGTGTTCGCCCTGAAAGGACCCACCTTTCCATAATTTAAATTTAAGTTAGGGCGAAAGTTAAGCCGATTAGCGTTACGAATATAAAGGTCTTCCTGTACATGATTTTGTTTAAATACAGTGTAATCACCTTCAACCTCTAAATTTAATTGAGAAAGCCCGGGCAATCGTGGGGACCATAAAGAAAAAGGAGTTATCCCGAAAGAGACCTTAGGTAAAATTTGAACATAGCGGTCATCAAACTCATTAGGCCTATCATAAAGAGTATTTTGACCGTACTTCGCCTCAATTCCTGTATAAAAATGAGGGTCTCGAAACTCAAATAGGCCATACTGCTCTATTTCTGTTCCATTAACCTTATCACTAACGAAAAAATCGTAATCCCTTATAACATCTAAATCCTTAAACCGTGCCAAGGAAACATGATGATTAATCCTAGACTGAGTCCCGACGTGGTATTCAAGTAAGTTTGTTGACCTAAAATTAATACGGCCACTCTGACTCTCGTCGTCTTTAAAAGGCTCATATACTTTATCCCATAGATGCATACCTTGAATTTCAAGCCAGCTTTT
>JBFGZE010000043.1:0-26266 GCA_041586955.1 Bacteriovoracaceae bacterium | reverse complement strand
GCTATATCCTTTACTGAGTCATGTACTTGAAAAAGGTATTCATATTTGGCCATAATTTTAACCAAGTCTGAAATTTCTTCTTCATCATTACAATTTCCAATGAAAGAGGAAAAAAAACCTAAAAGCTCTGTTCTAAAAAATTCAAAGTATTCTATTCTTTTCTTAGCAGCTTCATAGACACCTTTGTAATTTGTTTCAATACTCAAAGTAACCAAATTATAGGTTTCCTGCACGAATGAGTAAGTATAATTAAGATTAGCTAAAAGATTACTTTCAATTTGAATAAAGTTTTTTTCGGAGCTAAAAAAACTAAGATCACATCTTTGAAAATCCATTTTCCCTTCTCCCATAATTTTGTCGATAAAAGAAGTAAATGGTTTAAGTATCGCCAAGAATGCTAAGCTTGCAATTAAATTAAATGCGAGATGAAAGTTTGCAAGAGCGATGGCTGGGTCTGTTGAAAACAATGGAAACTTATCCCCCCAGTACATTACCAAAGGGAGAAAAATAAGAACGCCTCCCAGATTGAATAGAAAGTGTGCCAATGCGGTTTTTTTAGCAGCAATATCCATATTGATAATTGATATAAGAGCAGTAAATGTTGTGCCAATATTCGCTCCCATTAAAATAGGGATTGCATTTCCTAAACTCAAAAGTCCCTGTTGGGTAAAAATAATGGCAAGCCCAGTTGTGACCGAACTAGATTGCACAACTGCCGTGATTAGACCTCCGACTAACACGCCTAAAAAGACATTCTGAGGTCTAGTGAGAAATCCAATCAACCTTACATCATCCTGAAGCGGCGCTAAGGAGGTAGAAATTAAATTGAGACTAAAAAATACAAAACCAAAATAAAAAAGAGATTTTGCAAAAATTGAATACTTTGACCTAATGAAAGATAAAATGAAACCAAGGATAATAAAAACAGGTGCAAAAGACGTTAGTTTAAAAGCTACCAGTTGAGCAGTAACGGTTGTACCAATATTGGCACCAAAAATAATTCCGACACTATTTTTAAATGAAAGGACACCGGCATTGACCAAACTGATGGCAATAACTGAAGTGGCAGAACTGGATTGAATAAAGGCGGTAACAACAGCACCAATTAATAACCCGATACTGGAAAACCTGGTCGCCCTCCCTAAAAATTTTCGAAATTTTTCTCCTGTAATTCGCTGAACTTCTTTGGAAAAATTTTCTAACCCGAAAATAAATAGAATAATACTTGTAATTGCCGCTAATATTATCTGAAAGTCTTTCATTTCAACCTTCTTTTCCTTACCCGGACTTTGCTCATTCGCGCCCGGCAAAGTTTGACTTTCTAATGCTGCGCTAATTTGTGAACAGGAAATTTTCTCTAACCAATCTAGAACCACTAAACTCTGCGGTGATCTCCTCTAAATATAATAGGTAAAAATCAAGTGTAATTACAACTAATAACTACCAAACACAATATAATTCTGTTACGTATGTTTCGTGAAAAATTATTAAAATCGAAAGCGCTGTACACAATGGAACACTCATTAATTTTTTCAAAATATCAGGTAGAAAAGTCTCTCGAAATTCTTAATTCAGACCAAAAGCAGGGTCTAAGCTCCACTGAAGCAAATTCTAGGCTTAGAGAAACGGGCCCGAACATGATCAGCGCAGCGCAACAGGTCACAACGTTTGAAATCTTAATTCGGCAACTTAAGAGCGTAATTGTCCTGCTTCTTGTTACCGCCGGTATAGTCTCCTTTTTCATGGGTCACTTAATCGAGGGGTTTGCTGTTATTGCCGTTTTGATCGTCAACACGATTATAGGATTTCTTACTGAGTTAAAAGCTGTACGCTCAATGGAAGCTTTAAAAAAAATGGGCCTCACTTCAACAACAGTTTTAAGAGATGGTGCGGCCAAGGTTTTAAATGCCGGCCAGATTGTTCCGGGAGACATCGTTCTTTTTGAAGCTGGTGACATAATTACAGCAGATCTTAGGCTCATTGAAGCTTCAAAAGTAGCTGCAGATGAATCCATTTTAACAGGCGAGTCTATTCCCACCGAGAAAAATATAGAATGTTTTTTCGAGGATAAAATACTCGCAGAAAGGGGAAATATCCTTTTTAAAGGAACTGCTATTACCCGAGGCACCGGAAAGGGCCTCGTTATTGCAACGGGCATGCAAACTGAAGTTGGTAAAATTGTAAAAGTCACTCAAGATGCTACTGATGACTTAACTCCCCTTGAAAAGAGACTTGACCACCCGGGTCAACAATTGATTTGGGTTTCGATCGTTATCGCAATTATTGTTGCAGGGTCCGGAATCGTTTCAGGTAAAGATTTAAAACTAATGATTGAAACAGCAATTGCTTTGGCAGTCGCAACAATCCCAGAAGGCCTTCCCATTGTTGCGACCCTAGCACTCGCCAAAGGAATGTGGCGAATGGCCAAGAAAAATGCCCTCATTAAAAAGCTTGCTGCTGTTGAGACCCTTGGTGCAACTTCTATCATATTTTCTGATAAAACAGGGACTTTAACTGAAAATAAGATGACTGTTCGCTCATATCAAACTGATACTCAATATTTTGACTTAGATACACCTGTTAAAGAACAACCTGACCAGTATCTTAGGCGTTGTATTGATATCGGAATACTTTGCAATAATTCCTCTTTAAAGGAAAATGAGGTGGATCAATTTATAGGTGACCCAATGGAAGTGGCGCTCATTTCTGTTGCACAAAAATTAGGAATTGATTTCAACCAAGTTAAAAAAGACAATCCAGAATTAAAAGAAGTCGCTTTTGATTCTGAGACATTAATGATGGCGACCTATCATAGCACAGAACACTCTTCTTGGGTTGCAGTCAAAGGAGCACCTGAAGTCATTATCCAAAAGTGCGTCTATAAAATTAAGGAAGGTAAAAAGGTCGAATTAACGGTTCAAGATAAAGAAAAATGGATAACCCACAATCAAAAAATGTCAAAAGATGGATTAAGAGTATTGGGCCTAGCATTTAAAACAATAACGGACTGCGACGAAGGCGCCTATGAAGAATTAATTCTAAGCGGCCTCGTTGGATTACTTGATCCCGCAAGAAAGGATATTAAAGAGGCAATTGAAAGCTGCACTCAAGCAGGAATTACCACTATTATGGTAACAGGAGATCAAGAAGGTACAGCTATCAAAATCGGTAAAGATATCGGTCTCATCAAAGAAGAGACGATGAGCGTTATTCATGGAAAAGATTTACCCAAATCAGACGATTGGACTGATGATCTCAAAAATAAAATATTAAAAACAAGAATATTTTGCAGAGTCACCCCCCAACAAAAATTTTCACTTGTTCAATACTTTCAATCGCACAATCAAGTTGTTGCTATGACGGGGGATGGTGTTAATGACGCCCCTGCTCTAAAAAAAGCAGATATCGGAATTGCCATGGGCCTTAGAGGAACTCAAGTCGCCAAAGAGGCCGCAGACATGGTTTTGCAAGATGATTTATTTCGCTCAATTGTGTCCGCGATAAAGCAAGGAAGGATCATCTATAGTAATATCCAGCGTTTTGTTGTTTATTTACTTTCTTGTAATATTAGTGAGATTCTAATCATATCAATCGCGGCGATCGTCAACGCTCCACTTCCCCTAATGCCTCTTCAAATTCTGTTTCTTAATTTAGTGACAGATGTTTTTCCTGCCCTTGCCTTAGGCATGGGTGAAGGAGATGACACTTATTTAAAAATCCCACCGCGACAAAGACATGATGATATCATTACAAAAAGAAAGTGGGGGCTTATCACTTTATATGGAGCTATTATCACTTTATGTGTACTCACAGCTTTTTTCTATACACTAAAAACTACCCAAAATGAGCATATTGCCCTAACAATCTCCTTTCTTAGTCTTGGATTTGCTCAGGTTTTCCATGTTTTCAATATGAGGCTATCGCATTCTTCACTTTTTATTAACGATATTACAAAAAACATCCATGTATGGGGAGCTGTCTTCCTTTGCATATTCCTATTAATAGGTTCAGTAAAAGTCGCAACCTCGAGGTCATTATTAACTTTAGTTGATATAAACGCACACCAATGGGGCATTGTTTTATCAGCATCAATCGCTCCTTTTCTAATTATTTTAATATTATCTAAATTTAACCTTGGAATAAAAGCATAGGATCCATTATGAAACATACATTTACAGATCTAACTCGTATTAAAATGGGGGCCGTGGTTCAAATCTTTGCCGAAGGTTATGCTGGAGAAGAGGTCAGATCAATCCTCAATCCAAGATTAGGGGATTTAAAGGACTGGTCGGGCTCTGGTTTTTTTATTAAAAGTAAATATGGCGAAGACATAATAATTACAAATGCCCATGTTGCAAAAAATTCGAAGTCCCTTGAAATAATGACCATGCTTACTTCCGAAGAAACATTTCAAGTCGAACTGATTGGCCTTGTTAAAAATTTAGAACCTGATATTGCAATCCTTAAGCTGAAAGACGGTGAACTTAAACGATTTAAGTCTGTTGCCAAAAGAGAAATCCCCTATCTTTCACTTAGAGAAAACATGGATATTACCAGAGGTACAGAAATCAAAGCGATTGGTTATCCTATGGGAATGAGTGAGCCCAATATTACAGGAGGGGAAATCACTAATTTTGTTTCAGGAAATAGGGTGTCAGCAGAGAAGTATGTAACAGATGCAGCAATAAACCCCGGTAATTCAGGTGGCCCAGCAATCGACAAAGACGGGCTCGTTGTAGGGATCAATACATCTATATATCAAGAAGCGGATAATATCGGTTTCATTACGCCTTTCATGTTTATCGATATTATCTTAAAAAATATATTTGAAAATAACTCAACATGTTTTTCCGATATCGCTGGCAACTTTCAAAAAAATTCTAAGCACGTTTCCAAGGGCCTGGGAATGACAGAAAGCAGGGGAATTATTGTGAGTTCCATTGATAATAACGGATTTCTTGATTCGGCAAAGGTTCGCCCAGAAGATGTGATATTATCCCTTAACTCTATGCCTATTGATAGGCATGGAATTTTTATAACTGAAGAGCAGTACCATAGAAGAAATATATTTGATGCATTTAAACTAATTCCGATTGGAGAACCTGTCACCCTTGAAGTTTGGAGAGAAGGTCAAATCCTAAATCTCACGGGTATCTCATCATCTAATATAAAAAAAAGAATTAGTGAAAAACCCATTATTAGTGAAAGGGAGTTTATAGATGTTTGGGGCATGACTATTCAAGTACTCTCGTTTGAGATATTAGAATCGTTTAATGCAGTTGACATATATTCATTTTACCAAATACTTAAAAACTATGATGGCAACAAAGAAAGAATCATCGTCACGCATGTTGAAAAAGAGGGACTTGCATATGCGCAGGAATGGGCACCAGGAGAGGTCCTAGAGACAATAAACGGAACAGCGATCAAGTCCTTAAGCCACCTAATCTCAATTCTGAACGACGACTCAGAAGTCTACAAGCTCAAATCTGAAATCGGAACGTTAGGATTTTTTAAACATAAAAAGAATAAGAAGGAAATAAAACCGCTTAATCCAACTAATTTTTTAAAGTAATAAAATAGACCATTGCTTAGCGCATCTTTCTTCTCTTTGGTTGTTATTTTAGAAAAACTTTGTTTTCAATTCTTTAAGCTATGTGGTCTCGTAAAAATCCGAAAATTCCAAATACACTAATTTGTAACATTCAAAAAAGAGATAAATAATGTCGCTAGGCCTAAAAAACTTAAAAAGCCCATAACATCGGTTACTGTAGTTAATATGACTGAGGAAGATTGAGCGGGATCCCTTCCCAGTGATGTTAGCAATATTGGAATGGCCGCTCCTGACAAGGATGCAATCACCATCGAAAATATCATGGCAACAGTCATAACTAATCCTAATGAAAAGCTTTTACTCCAAAAATAAACAGACGCTCCTGTAACAACAGCAACAACCACTCCATTGATAAATCCAACACGGACTTCTTTGAATAAAACTTTTAGCCATTGTTTCACTCGTACCTCTCTTAAGGCGAGGCCTCGCATTGTAACGGCCATGGCCTGCGCTCCTGTATTGCCAGACTGCCCCGCAACAACTGGCAAGAGCACCGCGAGAGCAGTTACTTTAGCGATTGTTCCCTCAAATACACCGACAACAGCAGAAGCGATAAAAGCTGTCACTAAATTAATAAGTAACCAAGGTAGCCTTTTTCCAACTGAAAAAAATGGTGGAGATAAGGCCTTTTCAGAGGGGCTTGCTCCACCGAGAGTGGCCATTCTGGTGAGTACCTGGTTTTGCATTTCAGTAACGAGACTTGAATATCGTATTGCTCCAAGCAAAGTACCATCAACATGCGTAACGGGGAGAATTGTTGATTTAAAAGTTTCAAAAACCTCCACGACTTCAGACTTTGGAGATAAAGCATTCACAAAAGGGGGCGATTTATGCATTATTGATTCAATAACGTCAGACCCATCTGCACTTAAAAGCTCATAAACAGGAAGATACCCCACCAACCGTCCTTCCAAATCAATGACAAAGATATCACGTGATGGTGATTGAGTTTTTTTATAACTCGCGATTACATTTTTAACAGTTTCATTGACATTACAGGTCCTAATAGATGAGTCCATTAATGATCCTGCGGAGTCTATAGGATAGATTAATAATTCCTCTATGTCCTTTTGATCGTGAGCTGACAGTAAACTAATCTTTTTATCCCTGTCTTCTTTCTCTACCAATGAAAATAGGTGTGCAGCTTTAACAGGGTCTAACAAGCCATATAATTTAAAAAACTTATCATCCGGAAGTGAAATTAATGCATTGGCAGAAATTATCGGATTAAGTCGATTGAGGATCAAGGCCACTAATTTTATTGGAAGCTCTAACAATAAATTCACGATTTCATCCACTGTGAAGCTCGATAGCATATTTGTGGAATGCTCAGGGTAAGAGTTTATAAACTGAATTAATAACTCATTTTCCATTTTTTTCATTGTCTACTCCTGGCGATAAAATTGCAGTTGTCAATGAAGCCGCCCCTTTGAAACCAATTTTTATCAAATCAGCAAATGCCTCCCCGGCAATAATAACGGAATCAGATTTCCCCCTCGTCAAGTATTCAGAGTAATATTCTTCTAAAACTTCATACTTCAAAACCCCTAGTAAAACTCCATTATGATCTACCACAGGTAATGAATCCCATTTTGACCATACTTTGTCCGTATAAATGGTAGATGCTTTAGTTATAGGAGAAATTGAGAAAACATCTGTCGCCATACTTTTGGAAATCAACTCATCTTTTTTAGTAGAATAAAAAGCATCCTTAAATGGAAGTACTCCAATCAATTTTTTGTCAGAATCAACGACGTAAATATATCGACTATAACGGTTTTTTTCTTTCCCTAAAATAATTAGTACCTCTTTAATCGTAAGATCAGGAGAGACGGCCAAGGGTGTGGGGTTCATCATGAAACCAACAGAATCCTTGCTATAAGCGAGTAATTTCATAATTCTATTTTGAACATCACGATTCAAAGAACGAAACACCTCTTTATATTTCTCTTCGTCCCCTCCATCACGCCATTTCCGCAACACTCTTGACACTAAGTTGCTTTGCATAAGATTTAATAGAGGTATAATTTTTTCGTTATCTATTTTTTTAATTGCTTCCGCAAGAAGGAATTCTGGTAGCACATTCAATAAAGGAACCAGTTTATTAGAACTAAAAGTTTGGATTATGAGCGCTATATCTTCTACCGGATATTTTACGATAACAGCAGAGGCATCCTCTGGGAAATTATCTAAATAAGATTCAATCATCTTAAATTTGACCTTGTCCATCCCTTACCCCTTTCTTGTGAATTGTCATTTTTTTTATAAATTCATTACCTGAGATGGAAATAATATCACTTTCACATTCAAAGGTTATAAAGACCGGCCCGATTTCGCGAATGATCCCCTTTTTGTTTTCAATCAATATACAATCATCTAAAGAAAGAATTTTACTCACATGATGGCAAGCTAAAATATCGGTAATAGACTCTTTAGCACCTAAAGCAAATGCTAAGGAGACCCCACTGAGTGGAATGGCGATTAGTACTGAAATAAAGGTCGATAAGAAATCTAGCTCAATTCCTATTTGATTCATTGAAACAAAAATACTTATCGCAAAGATGGCCCAAGAGAGCGTTTCCGATGCGATATAGGCATGTGTAATCCCAACTTTGCCCATGGCCTTCTGAAGAAACTCAGATAGTAATTTTTTAACATTCCATCCAAGGAATAAAATAAAAATTGCTCCTACAATATTTGGAGCATACTTTGCTAAGTTTTGTAACCAGCCTGACAATACCTTAAAACCCATTTTATCCATACTGGATGTTAAAGAGAGAAAAGTAATTAACACAAATAGAATTCTCCCCGTACCAACGGAAATAGAATTGAGATTTGTTTTTACAACTGATTTTTTAGCAATTCTTGGTGGAACGATTAAAAATAACCAGTGAACCAACCTCTGACTTAGCCATTTAATAATGTAGGCAAAAAATAGTCCTAAAACTAAAATGATAAGCCCAGATAAAAAATTGGGAACAAACTCTAAAAAATTATTTTTCAATGCTGAAACTATACTCAAATAGTCAACTACTATATTATTTGTATTATACATTTTTACCCCTCAGAATTATCGTTAGTTAGCTTTGCTACTTTTGGTGTCCCGATCACTATGGCGTTCGGAAGCGTAGCGACAGTAAACATAAATGCCGAACGACAGGCCAAAGCAAATGAAATGGCCAATAAATTGATCCCAGTACCAAATAATAATAAAAAGCACCAATCAACTTGGAAAATATCATAGATGTCTAAAATTTTTTGTCCATTAAAAAAAGGAGCTAAAAACAATAACAGTCCAATAAAGTATGTGAGCACTTTGTAGAAGTGTGACATTTTCGTAGTCCCATTTTTACTATATAAGCTATTCATCTTTTTTTACTTTAGGTTTATTCTCAGCAAGTCCCCTAAAAAGTCTCCCCAATATATCAGTCCCGGTTATTATTTTTTTATAATTTTTTGACCATAGAATAACGATATCATAATCAATTACATCATCTTCAGTATGATGTGATTCAACTTTAAATTTATATGCGATATCAGCAAGTTTGGCCTTATCACACTCAAAAACAATTGGTCTGTGGCAATGTTGAAAGCGATTATTTAACGTTTTAGAATAAAATGACTTTATATAAGCATCAGTATTTAATACCATTACTGGAAAATTTTCTTCATTTAGAAAAACTGCCCACTTTACCGGACAATGTACCAACTTCATAAAAAAATCATTAAAGCTATCATCGGTTTTTTCTGGTATATTCGGCAAATCTAAATCAAGATCAATTTTCAATATGCTTTTCGCATGCAATAATTCACCTTCTTCGGCAATATTCAAATCATCCATATTTAGAAAATTTAGTGCACCGACACCTTCAAACCTCTCTATGTCGGATTCAGAAGCATCAATATGTTTTTCCAGTAAAATTTTTAAAGTCTCTTCTGAAAAAAAATGTAGCCCTTCTTTTCCAAGCCACTTGTCCAGCATTAACGCCGATGGTTTAGCGAGTGGATATAGGACAAATTGAAACACTCTAACGAGGGGCCGAAGAGCACTACCAACGAGGAGAGCGTTTCGTGAAAACCATGCTTGTGGAATTATTTCGCCAAAAAATGTTATAAAAAATGTACTAAAAAAAAACGCTCCGACTCCCGATAGAACGGACTCAGTAAGAAGCGCCAACATAGTATTTACTGAAACATTTCCCCACAGCAAAGTCGTTAATAGAAAGTTTGAATCCTTCCTCATTTTTAATACATTCTGGGCCAATTGATTACCTGTTCCGGCTTCACTCTCGAGCCTTAATCGCGCCAGGCCAAAAAGTCCAATATTAAGGCCCGAAAATATCCCTGACAAAATGATACACATACCAATGGCAAACCAAACATATTCTTCTTCCATTTTTTTCCTTAGTTTTTAGTAATTAACATATTAGATTGACCGTTTCTTAAAATGTATTCACAAAAGCTACCAAGATATAATCTCTGTAATCCCTTTTTTCTAGATGCTCCCATGATAATCAAATCCGGTCTTTCGTTATTAATCATAGTAAGAAGCTTTTCCTTCTTCCCAAATTCACAGTACTCAACCCTAAGCTCATCTAACAGACCTGATTGATCTAAGGACTGAATCTTTTCTTTTATTTTTTCAGAAAATAATTTTTGCTCGTCAGACTTGGCAAATTCTGTCATATCACCACTATACCCCTTCTCAAGAGAGTGGATATGAATAAGAGAGAGACGTGCGCCAAATCTTTCGGCGAAAGTTTTGGCAGTATCTATCGCCTTTAAGGAAAAATTATTTAAAGCGAAAGGCACCAATATCTTTTCCATTTTTTGGGGAAATGACTTTTTAACTATTAATACATCTTGCTTTGAGACGCGAATTAACCTCTCACTAACAGAACCACCAAAATAACTGTCAAACTCTTCATCATGATCCGGTATAACGGCAAGATCGGCCTTAAATCTATCAGTCATGTCATCAAAGTTATCAATATCTGAAGTGAAAATAATTTCTCCGGATACCTTTTTATTTCCAACTTGAAATCTATTAATCTGTTTCATTAACTGCGATTCAAGATTCTTATAAAATAAATTTTTTATTTCATAGAGACGACCTTCAAATTCTGGAAAGAGACAAGAAGCACTTGAATCGAGCTCACCTTTGTGAATATGAACGATCTTAATACTCAGACCGAACCCTTCTCCTATCGCCAACGCCGCCTTAATCGCGTCATCCGATGAGCGAGTTAAATCTGTTGTAACTAAGATATTTTTCATTCTACTCTCCTCATGTTTATTTTATTTTTTCAAGGTGTATTAAAACTTCAGAACCCGGTGTTACATATATAATCGAAGATACTTTTTGGTATCTCTTATCTAAGACTTTCAATTGATATGTTCCTTTTTTAATATTATTAAAAATAAATGTTCCACTGGCCTCAGTTTTGGTACTAGCAATGATGTTTTTATTTTTATCTTCTAAATAAACCTCGATATTATTGCAGTAATTATCAAATAAATCATTTGAATCTTTTATGATGCAAACACCTTGTATCCTCCTATTTTTTCTTTCTTTAGGATAAATCTTTAAACTTCTTCCTTGCACGTCATAATCATGATCGCTCCAATATCTTTCCTCGGGGTTATTATAATGACCTGAAGCGAGGCCGACACTCCATGAAGAACAGCCGGCCACGATGGCGATAAAACAATTTAAAATAATTAGCCCTATTCCTTTTTGATACTTATGCATCATTTTGTACTCCTACTTTAATATAGTTTTCTTTTTTTATTAAAAATAATTGGTGATAATTCTGGAAATATTTTAAAGTTTTCCTTATTTTTCTTTTCTACTGGTGTTCTTGTTACTCTCTGCCCCAATCCAAATAAAAACATCATGAAAAATATTGTTAATAAATAAAGAGGTTGACCATCTACCGTGAAATACTTAATAAAAAGGCCACATGTCACAGGACCAAACACGCCTCCGATAGAATAGAGCAATAGCATTTGAGAACTGATTCGGCCGGCATTTTCTTTATTAGACTTATCCATTGCATGAGTCATAACCAATGAATACTGAGGCATTACCAATACACCTAATAGGAAAAATAATAGTTCAAACTGAAAGGTGAAATACTGTTTCAAAGTAAAGCTATAGGCCAAGATAGCGGCCATTAGCGTCAGGATATTATTTATTGTTCTCCGCTCTAAACGGTCCGATAACGATCCGATGGGGTACTGGGAAATAATCCCACCTAAAATAAAAAAGAAAAAAACCTTCGGAATAGAGCCTTCTTTTATCCCAATATTTAACAACATTAAAGGAGTAAGCATCCAGATAACAGAGTTAGTCATACCAACCATGAACATCATTCCAGTTGAATATTGCGAATTCTTCCAAAGCTTTTTCACATTAACGGAAATAGACTCACTGCTAATACTTGGTTGAGGGAGAAGAGTAAGGCCTAATGGGAGTGCACTCAAAATAGTTAATAAAGTAATCATTGAAAAGTGATAATGACCCGTTTTTCCTTCAAGTAGCACAATTAAATTTTGGCCAATAGCTAAACTTCCAAGCTCTACCAGCCTATAAGTCCCATAAACTCGCCCTCTACTTTCGTTACCAACTAATGCATTGATCCAACTTTCAATCACAACATATAGACCCGCATACCCTACTCCCATGACAAACCTTAGCGGAAACCAAAACCATGTGCTATCGGACATGGTAAAAAGTAGTCCCGATGCTCCGATAAGAGTACTGACAAACATAAATGCTCGGACGAACCCAACTCTTCTAATAAGTCCTAATACTTTAACACAACCCAAAAAGAAGCCCATATAATAGGCGGTGGTAATTAAACCGATCTCGCTTGCGGAGATACTTGCCTTAGCATAAATTGGGAAATACATATTCAATAATCCATTTCCGGCGACAACAAAGAAAACGCCAAGGAAAACTGAAAAGTATTGGGTTATAGTCTCTTTAAGCATAATAATTAATTACATTCATCAAGAAATTCAGGAGAATGCCCTAGATGAATGATGCGCCCCCCTGTTTGGCATATAGGGTTAATACTTTTCCCTATAACAACAGACTCTTGCTGAGCAAAGTAACTCTTTATTGTTTCCCCAAAAATATCGGTCAACTCTGCTAATAAATCACCCTTTTTAACAATTGTTGCCACCTCAGGAAATACCTTCAAAATTCCTCCTCGATCTGTATACAACCAATTAGATTCATGACATATGATTGTTTTTCTTGGTGGACAAAGAATCACTTCATCAATCATCCCGAGGTGAGACATGACATTCTTTACACCCTGAACAGCACTATCTGTCACACAACTTTGAAAGATAAATGGGTCTTTTAGCTCAACAGTTATTGAATTGATCCCCATCTTTTGTGCTGCTCCCCGTAGTGTTTTATCATCAACGCGTTTATTAACGACGATTTGGGCCGACTGTAATTTAGCTAATTTTGCTGTTTCCTCGTTGTCTAAGGATGCACGGACATAATGAGAATTTACTCGCCCAAAGCTAGCTGTATGAAGGTCAATATGATGGCCAAATTTTTTAATAATTCTTTCCATGAATCTGTTAATATAGACTTCCGCTTCCGTCCCTACGGCCTTTCCTGGCGCAATACGATTTAAATCTACGCCATCACTGAAATGTCTTTTTTGAACCAATAGCCCTGGTATATTTGATGCTAAAACCCCAATGAGCGTTCCATTTAATTTGGAAGCATCAATCTTTTTAAAAACTGTTTGTATAACAGAAATTCCATTTAACTCGTTCCCATGAATGGCCGCAGTTAATCCTAACGTGGGCCCTTTATTCATTCCCTTTTTTATCATAATGGGAATTCTAATCGGTTCTCCAATTCCATTATCCACCAGATGGAGCCATAGCTTACTTGTTTCACCAGGCTTCAGTTCTTCTATATCTAAATTGCTAACAGCTTTAATATCACTCATCACGTCTCCTAGCGATTCTGGGCCTTTAATATTTTTTGAATAGGCCCTATCGCTTGACCAAATAATCTCACTGCTTCCTTTTGAGCACAATACTTATTACTAGGTTTAGCGTGTGGATATGTCGATTTATTCCAATTATCAAAACGTGGCTTCACCATGAGATCGCTTATGTAGGCTTTTGGTTCCTATTTGAGGTACGCATGCCAAAAAATGGAAAATACGTCATTTTATCTTTCATCATCACTATAAGCCCTTTTAGAAGCCTTTTCCTCTCCCAAAACAACTCTTTTTCCCTTTAAGCTACCATATTTAGATGTCAGAATGACCCATTTGAGATAGTTTTTATCCTTTTCAAAGTGGACATTGACCCAATCGCCATTAGCGTGGAATCGTCTCGCCTTTTCTGACCGGGAAAAAAACACTCTTAATTGACCACCATTAAATAATTTTTTCATTGTTAAATTTTTGTTGATATCAAAATTATAATGCTCTCTGAATTCTCGGTCTATTTCCAGCAATTCAGTCGTCGATGGCCTTATATCTTTTAATTTTTTTTCCGCTTCGTGCTTGCTTTTCACCCAACTAGGAAGAAATTCCAAGAGCTCGGAAACTCTTTTATAAGAAACTGATTCTTTACCAAGATATTTCCCTATTCTTCCATCTTCATACTCTTCTAACAGATCTCTAAACGATTCGATATTTAATGCTTCAATAAGATCCCTGGTTTTTTCCTCTCCAAAGCCTTTGGCCATTTTCAACACCGTAACGGGATTTGATATAATTAAAAGCCTTTCAAGGTATTTTACTGCTCCAGTCTTACAATACTCTTCAATCTCTGAAGAAATTACTTTTCCGACATACGGAATCTCATCAAGCTCCTTAGGAGTCATGCTACATAAATCGTGGGTCACCCGAGAAACCTCAAGGGCAGCTTTTTCATACGTATTAGATTGATGGGTCATTCCTTTTTGCTCGGCCAATAGCCTTGCAAAGTATTCCAATAACCTAACGACATCTTCATTCATTTTTTTTTTCATAATAATCTCAAAATAAATATTGCAAGGGGCATCGATTTCCCCCATACAGGTAGTGTGCTCTACCTTCTTACTATCGAGAAGCTTTGAGGCCAACATAACCTGTTCTAATTGATATGCTCCAATTGCCACCAATTCGAGAAGTGGATTTGCCGCTCTTCGAAGAACGTATGCTCCTTTTCTTGCAAGAGAAACAGAAGAATTTTCATCAAAGAACTGGATGGTTTTTCCTTTAGCAGCGACAACGTTCCAAATTTGTCCTCTCGTAGAAAATATTTCTCTAAATAATGCCATTGAAGAGTTCGAATCAGCGGGGAAAACAACTCGAGATACATCGGGAAGGTCTTTAAAAAAAGTCGTATCAAAAACGCCAATAATGGAACATTTAAACAATTCTCTAGTGATCTCAATCCAACGATATACATTTTGATTATGCAAAGGCGCTAGGCCAATAGATTTTTTCAACTTAATTATATTGTCCGGATTCATTAGACATGTATTCTTGAGGTCTTGCCCTGTCAGGAAAGTTGCTTTTACTGTACTGCTACCAAGGTTTATAAAAAGTAGATTATTCACGCCTTTCTCCGTTAAAACATCGACGCTTTAAACTCAGTACACAAAACACGCAATTACATTAGGTAACAATACTTTACAATACTTATTTGATCAATTGTTTTTATTGGGCCGACTCGTCCCGCTAGAGGAATTAAGACAATTCCTTTTTCTATTTTAGAACTTGAAGGGCGACACAACAAAGACCTTCGGCTTCGTTTTACTTTAGACGAGAAGGTATCCATTTAAGAGATGCCTATGCGAATGAGAGGGCCCCCTACCCAAATACAATATAAGGAAGGTAAGGCCTTATCAAAAAAAAGGACCTCTATCATTATGAATATATTCAAGGAGTTAGGGGTCATGTTCGGTACAAATACTGAATCAAATTAGGAAAAGCCGAACGCCCTTTTCAATCTAGAAAGCAATTCTTAACTTGAGTAGATGTTTACGGCCGTACTCCTATCACTAGATATCAAAAAGTTTATTTTTATCTATATTTTTCAACATAACTGCGCCAATTTTTATGTGAGTAATTTAGAATTATCCAAGTACCAAGCACCGCGCGTCATGCAAGGCCATAAGTGGAGCATTTCGCATTACGCGAGTTAATAATAGTCATACATTTTTATTTTCTAAAAGCAGTGAACGACAGGCCCATCCCTCAAACTTGGACCCCCTTGATACAAGTTGCGCTTACACTAGTGCTCACTAAAACAATAGGTATATTATTACGATATTTCATGATCCCTATTATAAATAAGTCCCACTTTTTCTAATTCGGTTAGAACCAAATCCCAGATTTCACCAAGCTTTTCCTGAGAAATATCTCCAACTTTCGTTACTTCCTCTTTAATTAAGGGCAAAGAAGTTTCTCCATCAAGCCGTTCCCAAATGAAAGCGGCAATAAAACTTACTTCATAGGCCTGGCCATTTGAATTTTTAAGTATCGGATTGCCAGAGAGTGATTCTCTGCATAGACTTCCCTTTTTAATGTACATATGACCTCCATGTCTAAGTATAAATTTAAGTTTACCATACCAGGCCACTTATTTTTCTTTCCACTAAAGTGCCTACAAGTTCGGATATATCGAATAGTTTTTCCATGAGATTATTAGGGAAAAGCTAATTTAGGAACATAAGAAAAGAATTAAGTCGCACTCTAAGATATTCTAGTCATTATAATAGTCTAAAATTGTACTATGTATATATGGATTTAAACATTTGACGGCAAGGTAACAATATGAGCTACGACAAAACGACTAAATTGACTAATAGTCTTATTCAGCATGGAAATTATAATGACCGCGTCTATCTGATGAAGTTATCGGATCACGATAATAAACAGCATACTATTGAGCAGGTAATCAATCTTGCTTACCAAAATAATTATGGAAAAGTTTTTGCTAAAGTAAATGCCAAGGATTCAAAGTTATTGAAAAAATATAAATTTGAATGTGAGGCCAAAATCCCTGGATTCTTCGATGGAAATGAAGACAGTGAATTCCATTCGCTATTTATTTGCGAAGATAGAAAGCAAGTCAATCATAAGGTCATTAAAGAGAACCTTGATATTGCCAATAAGAAAAAGAATAGGCTTTCAACATATAGTGACTTTGATGTCGTTGAGCTAAAAAAAGATAGTGCACAAAATATTACTGAAGTCTATTCTAAAGTATTTAAAACTTACCCTTTTCCAATTTTTGAAAAAAAATTTATTGTCGACTCTCTAGAGAGTCACGTTAGAATTTTTGGTGTCATAGAAAATAACCGAATAATTGCTTTAGCATCTTGTGAAATCGACTACGAATCTAAGAATGTCGAAATGACCGATTTTGCAACTCTCCCCGATCAAAGGGGTAAAGGGATTGCTCAGGCGCTTCTTTGTCACATGGAAGATGAAATGAAAAATGCAGGTATTAAAACCGCCTACACAATTGCGCGAGCACTATCAGCAGGAATGAATATAACTTTTTCAAAATGTGGCTATTCATATGGCGGAACATTAAAGAAAAATACAAACATATCCGGTGGAATAGAAAGCATGAATGTGTGGTACAAAAATTTAGTGGAGTCATAATGGATCTTAGGAAGGGCGATAATATTTCAAGCATAGATACCGCAGCGGGAAAATATCTAGGCAAAGAAGTCTTTAAGGACAAAGAGTTTCATAAAATATTTGACACCCAGCAAAAGCTAACTGTTTTTATCCCTGTGGGGGAAGAGAATAAGTTGAGAAAACTACCTAGCAAATCAACGGTCTTAAAAAGTTTAAAAATATTTGAACAATATAACCTAATTGATTCTCAACAAACGGAAGGTAGTAGGTATAAGTACTTTAAAGCAAAAATGGAAAAGATGACCTTTAAAGGCATTCTTGAAATTTATCATGACCTGTCTTATCTCAGGAGAGAAAAAAAGATTACCACAACAGAAAGAAAACTTCGGTTACGTCTTAAGGATAAACTGATTAGTGAAATTTCTCAGATACTGGGACGCAGTGACGAACAGGTTGAAAGCATGTTAACACTTAAAAGGAATGAGGCCTGAGCCTATTAACTCTTCCGATAGTTCATTTCCAACGGTAAAGCTTCCAATATCTTCGGTCTTAAATTAAATCAAAAATATTCGGCCCCAAATAATTGACACGAAACGAGAGAAAAGCAACCTTTATGGGTGATTTTTTTGGTTAATCCGGCTTATTTATACAAAGGCATCAAGAAAGCTCACAACATTCTTCCCAAGATCTTTTGTATGGTAGCCTCCTTCCTGCAGAATAACAGTAGGTAGCCCCAGGTTTTTAAAGACCTCACCGATATTAAAGAAATCTTTTGTCTTTAACTTGAACTTTCCAATAGGGTCTAATTCATAGGTATCAAAACCTGCAGAAATGATTAAGTATTGAGGTTCAAATTTTTTGATTGTAGGCAGAACAGTTTCCTTTAACGCCTTTAAGTAGCTTCTTATATTGCATCCATCCTCTAAAATAATATTAAGATTATATCCCTCTCCTTTTCCTTGACCTATCTCGGAAGGGAATCCACAAAAATAAGGAAAGTAATCGCGGGGGTCACCGTGAAGAGAGATAAAAAAGACTTGGTCATCTTTATAAAATATTTCTTGAGTCCCATTCCCATGATGAAAATCAATATCTATAATCGCCACACGACCTTTCTTTTTTAAAAGCTTTGCTGCTATTGCTGCATTATTGAAATAGCAATATCCCCCGTAGGTATCTCTAGATGCATGGTGTCCTGGAGGGCGACTGAGGGCGTAGGAATACTGCCCTTTTTCCTTAAGCACAAAATCAGCAGCAAAAAAAGCGGTACTAGCACTCCACGCGGACGCCAACCATGTTTTGTTATTCAATGGCGTGCCACTATCAAAACAATAAAACCCTGCGTGATAAATATTGGTAGGGTCTGGACTGGCCTTCATTCTTTGAGGAAATACGCTTGGGTAAAACTCCACTCCTTCTCCCAATGACGAAGCAGTGTTATATAATGTAATTAATTGGTAATTATGTGACTCTCTAATCGCTTTAAGAGGAATTCGTGATGGTTCAATAATATCAAATTTAGCATGATTTTTTTTGAGTTCTCTATAAATAGATTCCGCCCTTCTCGTTGATTCGGGATGCTTTATTTTATTTCCTAGTGCCCATTCATACTTTGGATGAAAATCTAATTGTGAAGTATGAAAAAATGCTGGTATTTTTCCTGTCATTTAAATTTTAACCTTTGCCAAAACTCTTCCAGGCGGGAATATTGAGGATTTACTCATAACTCATCTGGTTCCCCCGATTTAATAAGGTCACCATTATGTAAAAAGATAATAACATCAGAAATTATTTTCACAAAACTAATTTCGTTGGAGACTGTCGCTAAGGAGGTTAAATCAGACTTAAACTTACAGGTAATCCCCAGCTCCAAACAGGTGCAACTTTTTACTTTCCCTCTTAGAGTTAATAAAGGAAGCAATTGATCTATCAATAAGGCCATATCAGCGCGACATGTGAATTGTGAATTGCTTGATCATAAAATACTTTTTCTATATAAAGGGTAAGGCGGTATCCGAGTTCGCTTTTACCGAACCAAAGACTGCCTGCATTTCGGTTTTTCCGACCACTCTGTTATACTAATATTAACACTGGAGGCGTTATGCTTAAAAAAATAACTGAGTGGAAAAATATAACCGCAAAAAGAAAGTATTTACAATCACTTATAGAATCGAGCAGTCTAGAACCAACAAAATATAACAAAAGTAGGCCACACCAAATCGGTCAGTTTATCAAGCATCCTGAGTTTGGGCTGGGTTTTATCCAAGGTAAGATAGGCGAAAATAAAATCCAAGTATTCTTTGAACGATTTGAAAAAGTGCTTTTACAAAACTGGATCTAAAAGACAGGAGAACAATTGCATCGACTCAAAGACATTAACTGGAATCACTTATATGGCTTTTATGAAGTTGCGAAGGCCCAATCTCTTAAGCAAGGCGCCAATGCTTTAAAAATAGCGCCCTCTACACTTAGCGAACAATTAAAGAAATTAGAGGAAAGGTTCTCAAAAAAGCTATTTACAAGAAGCTCCAAAGGATTAGCTCTCACAAACGATGGGCAAGCTCTTTTTGAGCACTCTAAAATTATATTTGAAGAAGGAAGTCGTGTTCTTGAAAAGTTTTCTGAAGATGACATCGGGGGCTACCCCGTAAATATTGGAATTGAAGAGACAATTTCTTATGACCTGTCGGTAGAGTTTGCTTCTCAATATTGGGACAACTACGCCCCGTACGGGACGGTCAATACTTTACGACAGGTGGAGCACGAGGTTTTAATAGATAATATTCTCCAAGATAATATTGATTGGGGTATTTCACTTAGAAAACCTAAAAGAAAAATACTAGATCATGCTGAAATTGGCTCCTTTGAGATCGCTTTCTGTTGTTCAAATAAGCTTTTTCGTAAGTTTAAAGACAAAAAAGATCTGATGATTAATATTCCATTTGCCGAAAGCTCTTGGGATAAAACCTTAAACAAGGCCATATACCAGCATCTAAGGAAAAGTGGTGTTATTCCAAAGGAAAAGATTTATAGTGATCACCCCGAATTTATAAAAAATCTTTGTTCTAGAGGCCGTTGCGTTATGTTTTTGGCCAAAAACCCATTAAAAAAATACCCCGGGCTTAAAATATTTGACCTCGATAATCCACTAACCTTATCACTCTACGCCATTTGGAAAAAAAGAGACGAAAATTTAATATCTATCAAGAAACTAAAAGAACTTATAAAGTCTAAGTTTTCCAATCTCCCAGAACGCTATGAAGACGTTGAGCTTCAAATCGAAGTATCAGATGTGTCTGATGAACTTTTAACCTAGGCTTCGGGTTTTCCTAACTTTAACTTCTTCCCACTTTATCATTTCGTTTTGACCTATAAAATATAGTTTATGTCAGTCATAAATATAAAAATTTCAATTTTAATAATTCTCCTCTCCTCTTCTTGTTCAAACATAAGTCCTTTGAACTCAAGTTCTCACCTCAGTGATTATCCTATTCTAGATAATAAAAAGAATGTGAATCAACCTGTTAAGAGTGCTGAGACGTTATACCTAAAGGATAATCCTGCCATAGAAAAAAAACCCCTAAATAAAGAAATCAAGAAAGATATAGGGGCGATAAAAGGTAAAAGTGTAAGGCCGCTTGCTATTGAGAAAAGTCAAACAGTTTTAGATAAGCATGAATTTACTCTCTACAAAAACAAACATGTTGAAAAATGGATGAATTACTTCCTCAAAAAAGATAAGGCCAGGTTTTCTCGATATATTCAAAGAGGCTCTTACTACAAAGAGCTTATTCAAACAGTCCTCGAAGAAGAAGAGCTCCCAGCTATGCTTTACTACCTTCCTTTAATAGAGAGCGGCTTCAATCTTAATGCATACTCCAGAGCAAGTGCAGTTGGTCCTTGGCAGTTTATAAAAGGCACCGCCAAAAGATATGGGTTAACAATAAACTCATTAATCGATGAGAGAAGAGACCCTATTCATTCCACTGAAGCAGCGGTGAAATATTTAAACGATCTTTATAATGTATTTAACTCTTGGGAACTCGCTTTAGCGGCATATAATTGTGGTGAAATAAGAGTGCTAAGGGCCATTATGAAAGGAAAAACAAGAGACTTCTGGCAATTAGTTGAAAAAAAGCTACTACCAAGAGAAACTAGAAATTATGTCCCCAAATTTATTGCCGCAGCATATATTGGAGAAAACCTAGAAAAACACGATTTAAAGGTCAAAGATAGGGAAAATTACCCTAACGTCGAAGCGGTTGAAGTGTCTGGCGGAGTCAGCTTGAAAACGATCTCCAAACACATCGGAATGTCTTACCAAAGTCTTGTTAATATAAACCCCGCACTTAAAATGAGGAAAATACCTGGATGGCAAAAAAAGTATGACCTTTGGGTTTATCCTCAGTTTAAAAACAAGTTAATTAACTCCTATGAAAAAATAGCTCGTAGCAGTCAAAAAGAAAGCTCCCATTCGAATCCTGGCCTTTATACTGTTAAAAAGGGTGACTTTCTGATTAAGATTGCAAAGAAATTTAAGATTTCAATCAATAATTTAAGACGATATAACAATATTAAGGGTAACAAAATATACACAGGGCAAAAATTAAAAATACGAAAAACTCGATACCGAAAGGTCAATGGTGATAAGTTCTATTTCGTGAAAAGAAACGACTACCTCGGCAAGGTGGCCAATAAATTTAAACTGAGTGTTTCTTATCTAAAAAAGCTCAATGGGCTTATTTCAGAAACATTATATGTTGGACAAAAGCTTAACGTTTCAAGAGACGTTAAAAATTTTAAATACAAGGTAAAAAAAGGAGATAGCTTACTCAAGATTGCCAAATTATATAAAAAATCACTTAAATACTTACGTAATAAAAATTCGCTAAGAAACAATAAGATTTACGCTGGCCAACTTCTTAACATCTAACTTTTATTAGAGCTATAAATGGCATAAATTTACTCTATGTCGAATATTCCACATTTTGCGTTTGCCATGGTTTGATACTTATTCTCTTTTATTCTCTAAAACAATCAGCTCTGCCGACTCCAGCTTTTGTATAAAATGCATGGGGTCTTTATCTATAACCAAAGCGTCGCTAGCAGTACTCTTCTCCAGCCCTTGGCATACTTGATCAACACTTTTATCACCCATGCAGAGCTGCCATGTCGTAACAAGAGCTTTGTTTGTAGAAAATATCTTTCCACTATCGTTCATCAGCAAAAGTTGATCTTCTTGACTTCTAAGCAGCTTTCCCCTTTTCTTTGGAATTAATGATTTTATATCTGTACTCACTCTCGCTCCTTTCTTTTCGTAAAAGACTTAAGCCTAAAAATATGAAACATTTTGAATCAAAGGTGGAAATAAGGACTTCCTTATACTGGGGAAATTTACCAAAATATATATTTTCCCCTTCCACCATCATAGTGTATAAACTTAGAGAGTTAGACTCACTTTAAATTAATATTAATTCGTTTTTGCCGAACATCCCTTAGCATTTCCCGAACTTGTCCGAAATTCTAACAAGTATGCAAAATGTCTTGCTAAGATATAAGCATCATTAAACATCGACAAAGGAGTCAATATTAAAACCTTGAATTACATCTATTTAGCAGCAAAAGAAAGGTTATTAGGTCTTAGGCAAACACCTCAAGACTACGGAAATTATGATAGGCCTTCCAGTTTCGTAAGAAAAAGTCTTCAAGAGCCCGAGAACTGCCTCTCAGTTTTGTAATACTTCACCACTGGAAGGAATAAAAATATTGCAAAAGAGTCTCAATTTCTATTCTCAATACTGATGAAAAGGTTGAGAATAAATTTTAATCCTTAATTATTGTAGTTTTTTCTTTTTTGTGTACCCAGATCTTTGCATTTGATTTGAAACAATGGCCTGACCATTGGTTAATGCCTTATCAATAGAAATTTCACCCTTGAGAGTTTTTGAAATTTCCAATCCTACCTTAAGACCGAGGGAAGGAAATTCAGGTATTTCTACAAACTGAATACCATGGTAAGGCGAAGGCATTAAAGTATTATTGATAGAGCTCGCATTTTTAATGGCCGATAGGATAAAATCGGCAAATGGTGCGACAGATTGATAATTTTTATTATCATAAGTTGATTGACGGGTACCAGGAGGGACTGAAATCCATCCATCTCGCTTGGCGACTAGTTTAATATATTCTTTAGAGGTGGCCCAACGAATAAATTCAAAGGCCTCGTTAGGAAATTTAGAAGTTGATGATACCGCAAGGGCCCAGGTCCAAAGCCATTGAGAACCTGTTTTCGTTTTTGCAATTGGTGCCGAGGCGAACCCTACGACATCATGAACTTTTGACTGTTTAGAGTCAAAGAGCATACCTGCGGCAACGGTGGCATCAACCCACATCCCGCAATGTCCACTAGAAAAGAGCTCTTTGATTTCGTTAAAGCTTTGAGAAGTAACATTGGGCGGTCCATATTGAGTGAGTAGGCGCTTGTATAGTGACAATGCTTTTCTCCACTCTGGAGATTCAATTTCGGCGTTCCAGTTTTCATCAAACCACCGCCCACCAAAAGTATTCACCAATGTGGTAAAATAGCTTATATTGGCCCCCCAACCGGGCATCCCCCGGAGACAAATACCATAAATTTTTTTTTGCGGATTATGAATTTTTTTTGCGAATTTTAAAATGTCTGCATAAGTTGGTGATTTTGGCATTTTTATTCCTGCCGCCTTAAACAGGTCCTTGCGATAATATGTCATCGAACTTTCACCATAAAATGGTAGAGCATATAATTTTCCATCATAGGAAAGGCTTTCACGAATAGGTTTTAACAAATCTGAAACATCATATTCTTCAGGAAATTCACTCAAGGGAGTAATCCATTTATTTTTTGCCCAAATCGGTGCTTCAAATGCTCCAATACTCATTATATCAAACTGTCCTTCATTTACCGCCAGGCCACTGAGCAAACGTGTGCGCATTGTATTTTCATCCGTTAGTTGCCACTCCAGTTGGATATTAGGATGACTTTTTTCGTAGACCTTCGATAAATTTTGCATGATGGACATCTCACGGTTATTAACCGTAGCGATGGTCAATTTAATTTTTTTATTAGCTTTTGCTGGAGAGAAAAATAATCCATGTTTGGCCTGAATTGCGGCCAATCTTCCATTTTTTTGTAATGCCTTTAACCCTAAGTTAAATATTGTTTTAAATTGTTCGCCTCTTTTAGATTTTTTTAAAAATGCCACATGAAATGGATTACTTACTAGTGCAGGAGGTGTGAACTCCAATTCTCCAATTAAATGAGGTCGTTCTTTAGTCAAGAGATCTGCGGCACTAAACTTATCAATGATGATCAGATCGACTCTTCCGGCCGCAAGCATATCAATACTTTGTATATCTTTAACAAGTAAAGTTTTTCCAACAACCTGAACTTTATCAAACTCTGCAGCAACAGTTGAGCCACGAACGATCCCAACTTTATATTTTTTCAAACTGTTTAAAATATCGGAAAGATTTTCTATCGAACCTCCAGGAATAGAAATCTTGCTTGACTTCTTTTTCAAAATCACGAGATTATCCCCTGGAAAAGGATCAGAAAAAACAAAATCATTTAATCGTTTTTTATCAAAGGAAAATGGTGCTATTCCATCAGTTGATCCTTTAATCGTTTCTTTAATAGCTCGTGCTAAAGGAAAGTATTTGAATTTAACATTATGATCCATCTGTGAAAACGCTTCTGAAACAAGCTCATAAACATATCCTTGGTTTAATAAATTTTTTCCGATATAAGGCTCTCGCTCAGTAGTCGCAAGAACGATAGTGTCACCAGCATAAATACGCCCTGCCCCTATCGCAACGAAAAAGATAAACATGGAATAAATTTTAAAAAGCTTCATTGACACCTTACCATAAACAAAGATGATTACTCACTCCGGCTAACTCAATAGTACGGCAAATATAAGAACAAGGCTTGCCAGTAATTAAGTTTAAGTTCAATGAGGTACATTAAGCAAGCATGGTTTCCCATAAAAAATATTCGACTCAAAAAGAAACCAAGTTAATCAATTATGTTAAAAAAAACTCTCAGTTTCAAATGCCAAAGCCCCTCCCCTCCATTTAATTAGAGTGTCATTATAATTTTAGAAACGAGATGTATCTCAATAGGATCATCGTCCATCTTTCTTTTTCCTATTTACGACACCACGATAATCATCGTTTTGATAATAAATCCCAAAAAAACCTTTTTTATAATACGTTTGGACGGTTTCTCCAATCTTTAATTCTTCAAACATTTTTTTATTTTTCATCCTCGCCGTAAATTTTCTGTCGAGTTCAACGGAATAAAAATTCAGATGTGCAGAATCATTACTTGTATGCTTCGAGCTGCTCGAATACCATTTTGACTGAACGATCCCACTTAGACTATGTTCAACTTGAGAACCAATATTGGCATTCACGATGAGTACTAAAGGCGGAGAAAGGAGAACCACATCCCCAGTCATTAAAATAATTAATATTAATGGCATTGGATGTTTAACTTTTTTATTATTAACTTTTATTCGAATAATCAAAAATAAGGCAAAAAGAGGTGCTGTTAAAAACTTCACGGACCAAGCAAAAGAAGCTTGAAACTCACCTAGGTAAAATGGAGCACAAATGAAAAATTGCAACGACCAAAAAATTAAAAAATAAAAAATGAGTCTTTCATGCTGCTCAGATCGTTTCCATGCGATTTGTAAATCATTTTTGGCCATACGACTTTCCCTATCTTGAGTCTTAATTTATCAAATTAAAACTATACCAGTAGAAGGTACAGCTTAATCTAATCGTATAGGCTATATCGATGACATGCAGGAATTCTTACTACAGGGTATTTTCTTCCATAATTAGTTCTCTTTCTTTGTCGACGCTTGGGAGGTAGCAATCAATTTCTTCAGATACATTATTCCAGAAAGTGATTCTAGAGTCGATGGACTTAATTGCAGCAGCTTTTACTTCTTCCCACTTCTTAGCATCTTGTCCACAAAGG